>NZ_JBYRFX010001133.1:0-2367 GCF_057815775.1 Inquilinus sp. | reverse complement strand
TTGCGACCGCGGATCGTCGGACCCTGCCGGCCCATTCCTGGCGAGAGCCCGATGCCGACCCTGCCAGTCTCCCCTGATCGCGGCGCCCCCGCTCCTTCTCCCGCCCGGCCGTTCCGGCTGCCCGACCTGTTCGCCGCGCGGCCGGCCGCCTATGACCGCTTCACCCGGGCCGAATGGGCAGCGCTGCGGGATTCGACGCCGCTGACCCTGTCGGACGCCGATGTCGCCGAGCTGCGCGGCCTGAACGACCCGGTGTCGCTGGCCGATGTCGCCGACATCCACCTGCCGCTGTCGCGGCTGATCAACCTGCACGTCACCGCCGCCCAGGCGCTGGACGGGGTGCAGGACACCTTCCTGGGCCGGCCCGGCGCGCCGCCGCCCTACATCATCGGCGTCGCCGGCAGCGTGGCGGTCGGCAAGAGCACCTTCGCCCGGCTGCTGCGCCTGCTGCTGTCGCACTGGCCCGACCACCCCCGGGTCGAGCTGGTGACCACCGACGGCTTCCTGCTGCCGCGCGCGGTACTGGAGGAGCGCGGCCTGATGCGCCGCAAGGGCTTCCCGGAGAGCTACGATCTGCGCCGCATGATCGGCTTCCTGTCGGCGATGAAGTCCGGCCGGCCGGAGGTCGAGGCCCCGGTCTATTCCCATCAGGCCTATGACGTGCTGCCAGGCGAGAAGCAGGTGATCCGCCGCCCCGACATCCTGATCTTCGAGGGGCTGAACGTGCTGCAGGCCGCGGCCGGCGCCTCGGTCGTCAGCTCCGACTTCTTCGACTTCTCGGTCTATGTCGATGCCGAGGAGGAGGACATCGCCGGCTGGTATGTCGACCGCTTCCTGCTGCTGCAGCGCACGGCGTTCCAGCAGCCGACCTCCTATTTCCACCACTACCGCGACCTGCCGGAGGCCGAGGCCCGCCGCGTCGGCCGCGAGATCTGGGACCAGATCAACCGGGTCAATCTGCGCGAGAACATCCTGCCGACCCGGCAGCGCGCCCGGCTGGTGCTGCACAAATCCGCCGACCATTCGGTCGACGGCATCGCCCTGCGCCGGATGTAGCGGCCGGCGAAGACAGCAAGGGGAAAGCCATGGACAGCAAGACGCTCGAAGCCCTGCGCGCCCGCTACGGATCCTCCGGCGGGGCCGATCTGGACGACCCGGATTTCCGCAAGGCCGCGAGCCTGCAGTTCAACGGCGACCGGCGCCGCTGGCCGTTCCAGGATCCGTCGACCCTGCTTGACGCGCCCTTCATCCCGGATGCGGCCGACAAGCCGGATTTCGGCGGCCTCGACGTCGCCCTGGTCGGGGTGCCGATGGATCTCGGCGTCACCAACCGCGCCGGCTCCCGCCTCGGCCCACGCGCGGTGCGGGGGATCGAGCGGATCGGGCCCTACAACCATGTGCTGCGGATGACGCCGATGGCCGACCTCCGCGTGGCCGATATCGGCGACGTGCCGATGCGCAGCCGCTTCAGCCTGGAAGACTGCCACGCCGACATCGAAGGCTTCTTCGGCAAGGTGGTGGCGGCCGGCGTCATCCCGCTGGCGGTCGGCGGCGACCATTCGATCAGCCGCGCCATCCTGGCGGCGGTCGGCCGCGACCGGCCGGTCGGACTGGTCCATATCGACGCCCATTGCGACACCGGCGGCAGCTTCGAAGGCTCGAAGTTCCACCATGGCGGCCCGTTCCGGCAAGCGGTGCTGGAAGGCACGCTGGACCCGGAGCGGACGATCCAGATCGGCATCCGCGGCGGCGCCGACTATCTCTGGGAGTTCTCCACTGCCTCCGGCATGACCGTGATCCATGCCGCGGAGGTGCCGCGGCTGGGCCTGCCCGCCATCATCGCCAAGGCGCTGGCCGTGGTCGGCGACGGCCCGACCTATGTCTCCTTCGACATCGACAGCGTCGATCCCGGCTTCGCGCCCGGCACCGGGACGCCGGAGGTCGGCGGGCTGCAGCCGCGCGAGGTGCTGGAGCTGCTGCGCGGCCTGGCCGGCATCGACTTCGTCGGCGGCGACGTGGTCGAGGTGGCGCCGCAATACGACGCGACCAGCAACACTGCCCAATGCGCCGCGCAGGTCCTGTTCGAACTGCTGTGCCTGGCGGCGAAGACTCGGATGCGGGGCTGAGGGGGGTGGGGCGAGGCACACTTGTGCGTTGCCTCTCCCGCTTGCGGGAGAGGTCGGAGACGCGAAGCGGCTCCGGGTGAGGGTTCTTCGTCGAGGCCAGGGCCAGCCCTCACCCGGTCGTCCTGCGGACGCCCGACCTCTCCCGCCAGGCGGGAGAGGCAACGCGAGAAGGCAGTCTCGCAACCTCATTCCCCCATCCAAAGGCTGGCGTCGGCCATATCAGCGCCGCTAGGTTGCGCCA
>NZ_JBYRFX010001132.1:0-2390 GCF_057815775.1 Inquilinus sp. | reverse complement strand
CTGCCGGCGCCGGGGCAGATCACCATGAAGTCCTGCAGGTCCAGCCGCCGCCCGGCATGGGTGCCGCCGCCGAAGATCTGGATCTCCGGCAGGGGCAGCAGCACGGCGTCGTCGCCGCCGAGATGGCGCCACAGCGGTAGGCCGGCTGCGGCTGCGGCGGCGTGGGCGGCGGCCATCGACACGGCGATGGTGGCGTTGCCGCCCAACCGCGCCTTGTCCGCCGTGCCATCCAGCGCGATCAGGGCGTGGTCCAGCCCGACCTGGTCGGCGGCATCGAAGCCGGCCAGGGCACGGGCGATCTCGCCGTTTACCGCATCGACCGCGCCGCGCACGTCATGGCCGCCGAAGCCGGTGCCGCCGTCGCGTCGGTCCAGCGCCTCGCCGGAGCCGGTGGACGCGCCGGCCGGGGCGATGGCACGGCCGATGGCGGCGCCCTCCAGCCGGATCTCGGCCTCCACCGTCGGCCGGCCGCGGCTGTCCCACACACGGCGGCCGCGGATCTCGGTGATGCGGGTGCGGGTCATGGAGCTCCGTTCTCGTTTAATGATCGGGCAAGGCGGCGAAGGGGTCGGCCGCAGGGATGCCGAGAGGCTCGAAATGGCGAAGATTGCGGGTCAGCAGCATCAGATCCCGAGCGGCGGCAATCGCCGCGATCGCCACATCGGCAAAGCCGGGATGGCGGCCCGCGGCAGTCGCTGCATCAGCCAGACGGCCGGCAACCCTGGCCGCATCCGCGTCGAAGGGAAGGATCCGTTCGCCATAGCCGGCAATCAGGCCATCCAGCCAAGTGGCCAGATGCTCGGCCCGGGCGATTCCACCGGAGCGGTGCAGCTTGCGGATCCCGCCTTCGATTTCGGCAATAGCGATGGTCGGGATGTATAGGCGATCTGCCTGCTGCCGCAGCCAGCTGGCCTCAGCACCCGCGATCGGCGGCCTGCCCGGGGCCACCGTGGAGATCACGGAGGTATCGAGCAGGTAGCCCCGGGTCACAGATCGACCTGACGCAGCGGAGTCTGGTCCCGGGTCACCTCCAGCGGTCCTGGGAAATCGAGCAGATAGTCCGCCAGACTCGGCTTGTTGCTCCCGTAGAAGCGCCGGCCATCTTCCACGGGCACGACCATTGCTGCCGGACGACCGTGCTTGGTGATAATCGTCGCTTCACCATGCTCGGCCGCATCGACGATGGCAGACAGGCCGGCCTTGGCGTCGCGGAGGTGGAGTGTCTTCATCGCATCTCTCCGTCTGTGACCACATGTGGTCACAATAGGGATTGGGCGTCGTCGGTTCAAGTCAGGCCGGGCAGGCTCAACTCCTCGGCCCAGGCGGTGCGGATCTCGGCCAGTCTGTTCGGCGGGGCCAGCAGCAGCGGTTTCGCCACCCGGCGTACCCGGTCCTGCTGTGCCGGTTCGGTGAGGTATTCGACCGGCGACTTGCCGTCGATTCGGGCCAGCAGCAGCCCGGGCAGCAGCCGCGCGGCGCGGGCTTCGAAGGCGGCGGCCGGTTCCCAGTCCACGCCGGCGAGATAGGCTGCGGCCAGGGCGTCGAAGCAATCCAGGAACTGCCCGGCCGAGTCGGGCCGCCATAGCCCCTTCAGCAGCAAATGGTTCAGGCAGAAGGCGATGTCGAAGGCTGAGTCGCCCCACCAGGCGCATTCGGCGTCGAGAAATACCGGGCCGTGCGGTCCGACCAGGATGTTCTTCGGGCTGACATCGCCATGCACCAGGGCTCGCCGGGTCGTCCGCGTGGTCTCGACCAGGGCGTGCAGGGCATCGGCGCAATCCGGATGCGCGGAGGCGGTCGCCACCAGATAAGGCTCCAGCCGGATGTCATGGAAGATGGCGTCGGTCGAGAAGTCGGCGGCCAGGTCCGGATCCGCCGCCGTCGCCGCGTGGATCCTGACCAGCCGCCGCCCGACCTCGGTGGCGACCTCCGGATCGGCTTGGCCGTCGCGCAGCTGCGCCTTCCACACCGGATGGTCCTCCGGCGCCAGATAGGCCATGGCCAGGGCGCCGGCGGCATCGTCCTGGCCCAACAGGGCCGGCACCGCCAGCGGCACGATGCCGGCGGCCACCCGCATCCAGCGCGCCTCGTACAGGTTGCGCACGACCGGCGCCTGCCAGTCGGCCGAGACCCGCAGCTTCGGCAGTGCCCGCTTGACGCAGACCGGGCCGGTGGCCAGGTCGACCCGCCAGATGTCGGAGGAGACACCGCCGGTCAGCGCGGCGAAGCGCGGCGTCTCGCCAGCCCCGGCCAGACCCATCCGGCGCAGGGCTTCCAGCAGGTCGGGGGCCGTCATCGGGTCAATAGGTGGCGCGGCCGCCGGATAGGTCGAACACGGCGCCGGTGGTGAAGCTGTTCTCGGCCGAACACAGCCAGGCGATCATCGACGC
>NZ_JBYRFX010001131.1:0-5075 GCF_057815775.1 Inquilinus sp. | reverse complement strand
CTTTACCGGGTTCTTGCCCGTCAGACTCACAACCAGCAACAACCCGAACAGCATCAGCATGGCGAATTCGGGCGGCCCGAAGTTGATGGCCAGATCCGCGGCCCACGGTGCGGCAAACGTCAGCGCGAACACGCCGACCGTGCTGGCGATGAAGCCGGAAATGGCGGACATGCCCATCGCGGGGCCGCCACGCCCCTTTTTCGCGAGCGCGTGACCATCGTAGCAGAGCACGATCGAGGACGTTTCGGTCGGGATGTTCAGCAGGATGGCCGTGGTGGCCCCGGCAAACTTGGCGCCATGATAGATGCCCGCCATCATGATCATGCCGGTGGTCGGCTCGAGCCGCAGGGTCAGCGGCAGAAGAATGGCAAGCGCCGCAGCTGGATTGCCCAGCCCCGGAAGAATACCGATCAGCGTCCCGAGGATGGATCCGCCGATCATCCAGGCAAGATTATTGAATGACAGCGCCGTGGCAAAGCCATCGAGCAATTGATGGAGGATAAGCATTGGCGTTTCCGTCTGATGGATTGATCAGATGCCGAGCACGCCGAGGTGCAGCATTCCCGACGGCAGGTCGATCTGCAGCAGGTCGGCAAACAGCGAGTAGACGGCAGCGGGAACGACAATGACGGCCGCCGCGGTGGCGACTGTGCGACGCCCTTCGACTATGAACAGCAGGTAGGCCATCAGCAGCATCATCGTGAGCGTGAAGCCGAGGAAATAGAGCAGCGGCACCATGGCCACATAGCCGCACCAGACTGCCACTGTCCGCAGGAAGGACGGACCGCCCTGGTCGTCGGTCGACAGATGCCGGTGGCGCGCTTCCACGGCGGACACCGGCCCCACCGCCCGAACCTCGACGCCCCTCGCCTGCAGGCTCTGCCAGGCCAGGATCGCCCCCAGAACGGCCAATCCCGATGACACCAGCACCGGAAAAAACCCGGGCCCCGGGATGCCGCCGGCAAAGGCCCGCATCTGGAGCGCGAGGATGAGAGCCCCCACACCCGCCAGGCAGACGACGATACCGAAGACGAAATCAGCCTTGCGCACGGGTCAGGCCTCCCTCTTTGCAGAAATTATTTCTTTCTGGCGGAAAGACGATACGAGGAGACGGCGAAGGGTGTCAAGATTGCCAGCGGCAGCAGCGGCCGGATGTCGCCATCCTCGTCCGAGCGCGCATCGATGGATGCACTGTCCCGCAGTGCGGGGCGAAGAGCCCGGGCCGGGCAAATTATCAGGGATTTCAGTAGGCTACGTTTGACGAGACGCAGACGGGTTCAGAACAGGCTATGTCGCCGATCGTGTTCGTTCCGACCAACCCGCCCGGGCCCGCTTGAGCGCGATCACGTCTCCGGGACGCCATGCGCCGCCCCGGAGCCGATCGAAATGGCGATCAGCCCGCCGCGACGACCACTTCGGCAACATTGCCGTCCGGGCCGCGGAACTTCTGACTGCCGCTTCCGGAGGACGCCAGCAGGACGCCGCCCTGGGATTTGACCTTCTCGGTCGTCGCAGCAACGTCCGGAACGGCGAGGCTCCACGATTCGATCGCCGGCAGATCCCTGCCTTAGACGAGGTTGAGCGCGGTCTCGCCGTCTGTCAGCTCGACACTCCCCGCGGCCGAAGCCGGGGCTTCGGCGAACCCGAACACATTCTTGTAAAAAGCCGTCGCCTTCTGGAGATCGTTCACCTGCAGCGTGACGCGCGAAATGCGCGACAGCTTGCTGGGCTCCTTCTTGTCGTAGCGGCCAGGCGCGACGATTTCGCCGAGCGTGCCATCCGCCGAGCGGTACTTGAGCGCGCCCTCGGCACGATCGGAATAGATCGACCCGCCATTGTCTTCGATCTTCTTGATCATGCTCGGCCGATCCTCGACCTCGATGCCGATGTGATGGATCCGGGGGCCGGCGCCGGCCAGCTTGGCCTCCTTCTCATCCTCGCTGTCGTAGAGCATCAGGGCGAGGTCGATATTGCCATCGGTCATATGCCGGGAAAGATGGCCACGAGCATGCTTGCTCTTCGTTTGGTAGATTCCGAAAATTCCCTCGTAGAACGTCGTCGCGTCCTCAAGAGATTCGTTGTCCCCGCACTTCAGCGCGATGTGAACGATACGAGACTTCATGATATTCTCCGACGGATCCGCACGTCGTGCGGCATCCTCTCCACACGTTGAAGATAAAATCTCCCGCATTCGACGGAGACGCGCTCCGTCGATCAGAGGAATCTGGCATCCTTCCAGAACAGCCTTCTTCTTCTCGTCCTAGTCAGATCTGCTTGTCTTCGACACCTCAGGGCTCGACTGCGGGTAGTCGATGCAGAGATCTGTCGCCGAAACAAATATCATTGACAAGTCTATTTCATTACATTAAACTAGGAGATGTCTCGTGATATGACAGCGTCTTCGCAGGAGATCAGATCACGAGCCATTCCGGCCTGTTTCCGACAGAAATGACTCTCTCCGACAGGTTCGGCAGGCGCCTTCATGCGTCCTGCGCAGTCACCGCGTCGCGTGACCGATCGATATTCCCGCCCCGCTCCCGGCGATGTTCGCAATCGGATTGGGTCGCGAGATCCAGATAGCGTATTTGCATGATGGCCGAGAGTTCGTCCGCATGCAAGACAGAGTTTCTGCTATATAGGCATACCCATGGAAGCCGCAGTGATGCCAGTGTCAGGCGAGCGACCCCTCAGCCGATAAGAGGTGCCCGAGATGCCCGAGAGTGTCCGTCATGCAGCAGAAGCAGGAACGCCCGCCCCGGCGCCCTCGGACCCCGTTGAAGGCCGCTCACCCAATTATCCGATCTCGTCGGTGGGAAACGCGCTACGTCTGCTTCTGCTGTTTCGCGACAAGCAAAGCGTCAGATTGACGGAGGCGTGCGCCTATCTCGGCGTGTCGCATTCCACGGCGCATCGGCTGCTCCAGATGCTCATTCAATACGAACTGGTCCGGCAGGAATCGTCACGGGCGTATTGCCCGGGGCCGATGCTGGTCGAGATCGGGCTTGCGGTCGTCCAAAAAATGGACATCCGGTCCCAGGCCCGTCCGTTCATGGAAACACTGTCGAAAGAATTTGCCGAGACGGTGCATCTGACGATCCTGGAGGGCAACATGGTCCGCTTCGTCGACGCGATCGAAAGCGAGCATACGCTTCGCGTCGCGGCTCGCACCGGCCAAGTGCTTCCGGCGAACTGCACCTCAGTCGGCAAGGCGTTGCTGGCCGAACTTGGCCGCGAGCAGGTGCGCGCACTCTACCCGGCGGGCGATCTGCCGCTTCAGACGCGCCATTCGATCACGTCGGTGCAGTCCCTGGAGGAGGCCCTCGACGAAGTCCGCAAACAGGGTTACGCAACCAACCTCGAAGAGAGCGAGGAAGGCGTGGGCTCAGTTGCGGTCGCACTGGTGAATGCCGCCAAGCGACCAGTCGCGGCAATCGCCGTAGCACTTCCCGTGAGCAGGATCAAACCCGAAAGCCAAGCCCGCATCGTCAAAGCCCTGAAGGACGTTCAGGAGAAATTCCGCGCCGTGCCGTATTGAATCCAACGCATATTCCAACATGCTTTTCCCGCCCCGGCGCCGCATCCGTCTTGCAGAGTGATGTTGATAATGAGATCTGGGTTCGAGGCCGCGAAGGATGTCCGGGTCGAAGGATCCCGACGGCTTTCGAATGGGACCAACCCGTCCCTGAGCGAAGGCCCGGTCTCCGGGCGACTGGGTCGGTGGCAATGTCCGGTTCGGAGTATGGCGGAAGGCCGTCGATAGTCTGCTGTGCGCCATTTGCGGCCATTGCCTCAGTGCCCCGATAGCGGACGTTACTCGAATCTAAGGGAATCGGGCCTTTCCCGGTCAAAACGGCACCACGAGGCTGCGCCGAAACCGGCTATCACATCGCCTCCCCGAAGCGGACATGACCGCAGGCCATTTCGATATGGACAATTGGGCTAGGGCTGACGAATGTCCGCGCCAGCCCCACCTTGATGCCGTCGGGCGTGGCTGGATCGTGCCCCTTGCCGCCCATAAAACGCGGCACTCAACATGAGGCGCGCCGGATTTTCAGGATCTTCTCGATGCGTCCCGATGCGTCGGCAAGCGCCTGGGCGTCGCTCTTCGTCCGGGTCATGGCGTCATGGATCTCTTCGCCCAGGACATGTTCGATCTGGGTGTATTGCGGCAGGTTGGGCCGCTGCCAAGTCTGCAGCAAATTGCGCTTGGCCAGGCGGTCGACGAACCGGACGATCGGGGAGCTCGCCGCGGCCTCAGGTTCGGCACTCACCGAGAAGCGCGGGGCGATGGGAAAGCCGTTCTTCACATGTGCCTTCATCGCCTCCCGCGAGGTCATCCAGGCAATCGCCTCGGCCGCCATGTCGACTCGCTCCTCCGGCAGGTTCGACGGGATCGCGAGCAGGAAGCCGCCGATCGGGGAGACGCGGCTGCCACCCGGGCCGGCCGGCTGCGGCAGGTATTCGACCTGCCGCTTGACCACGGACTGGATGTCGTACTCGAAGCGGGCGGCGCGCATGGTCCAGCAATAGGCCATCGCCGAACGGCCGGTGAGAAAGACGTGCAGCGCCCGGTCCCAGGCCATGTCCAGGATGTCGGGTGGCGAGACCTCGACCAGCTGATGCATGTAGTCCAGCACGGTACGGCCGGTATCCGAATCGATCAGCGGCACCAGCGCCTCCGCGTGATCCCGGTCGCGGCGGACCTGCTGGATAGCGCGTCGCTCGGCGCGGCGCTGGGCCAGGTCCGGCCGAGCCATGTGTTCATGAGCATGTGGGCCCGGCAGGCGACCGAGGCCGAGAACATCCGGGTCAACAGCGCGATGGTGCGCCACCTGCTCGACGCGCTGCGGCCGGCCGGCACGATGCGCCATGTCGCGCTGGTCACCGGCCTCAAGCACTATCTCGGGCCGTTCGAGGCCTATGGCAAAGGCCACCTGCCCGCGACGCCCTTCCGCGAGGATCAGGGGCGGCTGGACATCGAGAATTTCTACTATGCCCAGGAGGACGAGCTGTTCGCCGCCGCGGCGCGCGACGGCTTCACCTGGAGCGTGCACCGGCCGCACACCATCATCGGC
>NZ_JBYRFX010001130.1:0-10647 GCF_057815775.1 Inquilinus sp. | reverse complement strand
AGCTGGAAGCGCCCGGGATAGGCGAGTGCAAAGCGCACATAGCCGGCGCCCTGCTGTTTCAGCCGCGCGGTCGGGCTTTCGGCGGATCCCTCAATGGCGAGATGGCGGGCTAGTTCCTCAAAACCGAGAATGGCGACTTCGGTCAGCAGTCCGGCGGAGCTACCGAAGTGATGCGCGGGAGCGGCGGGCGACACATGCGCGCGCCGCGCCGCCTCGCGCAGGGTGAAGCCTTCGACCCCACGCTCGATCAGGATCGCCTCCGTCGCCTCGATCAGCGCCCGCTGCAGGTCGCCGTGGTGATAGCGCTCCCGCTGCCCGGGCTCCGCTGCATCCTCCGTCATGACTCTCCCAAACTTTACAGTGTTTAGATTCAGTGATAGCGTCATCTTAACACTGTTCAGACAAAGGGAAAGCCATGCTCGACCTGCTGTTCCAAGGCGGCAACATGCTTGCGACCCTCGGCTGGCTGGCGCTGGCCGCCGCACCGCTGCTGCCGCGCCACAAGGACCGGCTGCGGAGCGCCGCCGGGTTGGCCGTGCCGCTGCTGTTCGCCGCCGCCTATGTCGGGCTGGTCGGCACCAGCTGGTGGTCGGCCCAGGGCGGCTATGGGTCGATGGCCGCGGTGCGGGCTTTGTTCGATTCACCCGGCATGCTGGTCGCGGGCTGGCTGCACTACTTGGCCTTCGACCTGTTCGTCGGCACCTGGATCGCCCGCGAGGGCGAGCGGGCGGGTCTGCCACATCTGTTGTTGATCCCCTGCTTCGTCCTGACCTTCCAGTTCGGTCCGGCCGGCCTGCTGGCCTTCGTCCTGCTGCGGGCTGCCGTCCGCCGCCGCGCCCCCGGCCTGGCTACGGAGGCATGACCATGGAGCCGGCGACCACGACTCTTGGGGCTCTCCCCCACGCGCCGATACGCCTGCTGCGGACGATCCGGCGCAGCGACCCGGTGCTGGCCGGCTTCGGGCTGGCCCTGTTCGCCATCGCCCTGGTCCTCGGCGTCGCCTGGGCGCTCGATGCGCGCCAGCTCCATGGCGAGGATGTTTGGGCCAAGCCGGCCAAGTTCATGCTCTCGGTCGGGCTGTTCGCCCTGACCAGCGCCTGGCTGACCGGCGCGCTGCCCGAGGCCCGGCGCCTCGCGGCCCCGATCCGCGCCATGCGCTGGACGATCATCGCCGCCGGCACGTTCGAGCTGGGCTACATCACCCTGCAGGCCGCCCTCGGCCAGCCCTCGCATTTCAACGAAACCACCCCGTTCCACGCCATCATGTTCGCCCTGATGGGGATCGGCGCCGTGGCCCTGACCGCGACCACCCTGCCACTCGCCCGAGAGATCGCGCGTCACGGCACCGGGCTGCCCCCAGCGCTGCGCCTGGCGATCGTGCTGGGGCTGGGACTGACCTTCGTGCTGGGCACCGGGGCCGGCATCGCCATGGCCGTCCATGGCGGCCATGGCGTGGGCGGTGTCGCCAATGACCCGGGGCTGCCGCTGCTGAACTGGTCGACCACCGGGGGCGATCTGCGGGTGGCACATTTCCTCGGCATCCACGCCCAGCAGCTCCTGCCGCTCGCCGGCGCCGGGCTGGTTGCGACCATCCCGCGTCAGGCCCGGCTGGCGGTGTGGCTGGTGTCGGCCCTCTACGTCCTGCTGACCCTCGCCGCCTTCGCCCAGGCGGCGCTGGGCCGCCCGCTGATCGGCTTGTGATCCAGCCAGGGGAAATCGCCGTTGTCGCGCCGCTGCCAATCCGTGGATAATTCCACGGCAGAGGAAACCGATCATGGGGCCGCGGCCGCATCGATCCAGCGGAAAGACGGCCCATGGATGCGTTGGTGTTCGACCGGTTCGGCGGTCCCGAGGTGCTGGAGCTCCGGTCGTTGCCGGATCCCGCGGTGCCGGCCCACCATGTGCAGCTGGCGATGAAGGCGATCGGGCTGAACTTCGCCGACATCTATCGCCGCCAGGGCAATTACACCCTCGTCGGCACACCGCCATACATCGCGGGCTATGAGGGTTCGGGCGAGGTCGTCGCCATCGGTGCCGATGTCATCGGCGTCAAGATCGGCGACCGCATCGGCTTTGCCGATGTGCCCTTGGCCAACGCCACCCGGGTCAATGTGCCGATGGACAAGGCCATCCCGTTGCCGGCCGGCATCAGCCACATCCAGGCCGCCGCCATCCTGCTACAGGCGCTGACGGCGCAATACCTGGCCCAGGACAGCTATACGATCCGACCGGGGGACAAGGTCCTGGTCCATGCCGCGGCCGGCGGCGTCGGGCAGATCCTGGTGCAGTTGGCGAAGCAGCGCGGCGCCATCGTCATCGCCCTGGCCTCGACGATTGCCAAGGTCGACTTCGCCATCGCCAAGGGGGCCCATCAAGGCGTGTGCACGGCTGACGACTGGGTCCGAGTCGTGCGGCAACTAAGCGGCGGCGGTGTCCATGTCGCCTATGATTCGATCGGCACGACCCTGCAGGACAGCCTGGCCGCGACCCGGCCGCGCGGCACCGTCGTGTTCTATGGCATGGCCGGCGGCAACCCGCCGCTGATCGACCCGCGCATGCTGATGGACCAGTCGAAGACGCTGGTCGGCGGTGATCTGTGGGATCATCTCGACAGCCGCCACAGCCGGCTGGAGCGAGCCACCACGCTGTTCGAGTCGTTCCGGTCGGGGGCGGTCGCCTACCCCGAGATCGAGACCTTCCCGCTGTCGCGCGGCGCCGATGCACACCGGCGGCTGGAAAGCCGCGGCGTCACGGGCAAGGTCGTGCTGATCCCGGACGAGGTGGCCTGAGAGACCTCAGGCTGTTTCATCCGGCAGCCCGGTGACGACCTCGGCCCATTCCTGCTCCAGGCTCACCGACGGCATCGGCCGGCCGGCGCGACGGTACCAGTAGCCGGCATTGCCGAGGTCGCCCTCCTTGCGATGCAGATAGGCGTGCGCCCAGGCGGCGTCGGCCCCGTCTTCGGAGTCGACGCAGCCATGCGCCTTCGCCCAATCGCCCTTGGCATCCCACCACAGGGCGGCCAGCGGGGGCGTCAGGGACGCGGGCGGCCGGTCCTCGGCCAGGGTGAGTCGCAGGGCGGAGACATCCATCGGTCGACCTCCGGTATGGCGGGCCAGATACAGCAAACGACAAAAGGGCGCCAACCGGCACCCTTGAGCGATGGCAGGCCGATGGCCCACCCAACCAGAACGAGGAGCAGATGCCCCTCGTTGCATTCAGAGCCCAAACCTGGGGGCGAAGCGATGGCCGAACCGGCCTGTCGCCTCGCGCCCGGGATCAGTAGCCCTGATGCTGCATCCGCTTGCGCAGCGCCTTGCGCTGCCGCCGAACGGCTTCGGCTTCTTCACGGATACGGCGCTCAGACGGCTTCTCGTAGCTCCGACGCTGCTTCATCTCGCGAAAGATGCCTTCGCGCTGCATCCGCTTCTTGAGGACGCGGAGCGCCTGGTCAATGTTGTTGTCGCGGACGAACACCTGCATCAGCAGAGGCCTTTCATCAAAGAGGTCGGGCGGGACTACGCCATTCAGCCGAGAATGTCGAGAACGATTCGACGAATTTCGCTGCGGGACAGTTCCGCCGGACGCGGCGGGAGCCGCACGACGGTCATGCTATGGGACAAGGACTTCCGCACCGGATGATGCGAGAAGCGGGACGATTTCTTATTCTGTACGGTTTTCATTTCTTATTTCTTACGCCGGACCGCCGTTGCGGCCCGGGCCACTTTTTGGACCCGGGCCCCCCATGCGAGGGGCCCGGTCCGGTACGCTTAGAGAGGCAGCCGCGAGCGGCCGCCCTTTAGATCAGACTTCCTGGAGATTCCCAGCCGACACCTTGCCGGTGCGACGGTCGGTCTCGAGCTCGTAGCTGACCTTCTGGCCCTCATTGAGGCTGTGCAGACCTGCACGCTCCACCGCGGAGATGTGGACGAAAACATCCTTGTCGCCGCTCTCCGGCTGGATGAAGCCATAGCCCTTCTGGCTATTGAACCACTTGACGGTTCCAGTCGCCATTTCGTGTGCTCCTTTTGCACAATGGTCAAAGCCGGCATGCAAAGCCACATGCCGGATCAATCTTCGATTATGGTCGGGAACGGGGTCCATAGCTCGGTTGCGAGCGGCGGGGGCGGACCAAACCAAAGCGAATTTCACGGCCCTATTTAATCCGGCGGCAACGCTTTTGCAAGCGTCAGCGGAGAAAAAGGGACATGCGAAAGAGATCCTAGGTGATGCTGGCGGCCGGCACAATGCTCGCATCAGGATTGTCGCCGCCTGCGATGAGGATGGCGATGGGCTTCGCTGCGCTCGGCCTCGGCCCGCTCGCGACCTACGCCATGCTGGCGGTCATTCGCATTTTTCCAAGCCATAACTTGACTTATCGAACCCTGCCCCGCTAATAAACGAAGAGAATTCTTGGAATAAACCCCGTCAGCACCGAGCCGTGCCGGCGGGTCGAGGAGGACGCGACATGTCGAGGTCGGAGCCGGGCTGGGGCGCGCTGTTCTCGGGCGCCAACGCCATCCGGTCGCTGGCGCTGGCCGGCGGCACCGCGCTGCACGCCGTCAGCGTCTATATCGCCATCACCATCCTGCCCTCCGTCGTCCGCGACATCGGCGGCATCGACTACTACGCCTGGAACACCACGCTGTTTGTCGCCGCCTCGATCCTGGGGGCGGCGCTGTCATCCCGGCTGCTGGCCGCCCTGGGGCCGCGCGGTGCCTATGTCGCCTCTGCCCTGGTCTTCGCCGTCGGCGCCCTGGCGTGCGGCCTGGCCCCGACCATGCCCGTGCTGCTGCTGGGCCGGCTGGTCCAGGGGCTGGGCGGCGGCTTCATGCTGGCGCTGTCCTACGCCATGATCCGGCTGATCCTGGACGAGTCGCTGTGGTCGCGCGGCATGGGGTTGGTCTCCGCCATGTGGGGCGTGGCGACGCTGCTGGGCCCGGCGATCGGCGGCGTCTTCGCCGAACTGGGGGTCTGGCGGGCCGCCTTCTGGTGCGCCGCCCCCTTGGCCGTGCTGTTCGCCGTGCTGGCCGCATCGGTGCTGCCGAAGCGCGGCGAGGCCGGCGACCGCGCCGCGCTGCCGCTGTTCCAACTCGTCCTGCTGACCGCATCCGTGCTGGTGGTGTCGGCCGGCAGCGTCTCGCCGGACATCCGGATCGGCATCGCCGGCCTGGTCCTCGCCCTGGTGCTGATGGCCGCCCTGATCGGCGTGGAGCGCCGGGCCCGCACCCGGCTGCTGCCGCGCGACATCTTCCGGCTGTCCTCGCCGCTCAGCCGCCTGTTCCTGGCGATGTCGCTGCTGACCGTCACGGTGACCGGCAGCGAGATCTTCATCCCGCTGTTCCTGCAGGTGCTGCACCAGCAGACGCCGCTGGTCTCGGGCTATCTGGCCGCGTTGATGTCGGCGGGCTGGTCGGCCGGGTCGATCACCAGTTCCAGCGCCGGCAACCGGGCCGCCGGCCGCGCCATCCTGGCCAGCCCGGTGCTCGCCCTGGCCGGGATGGTGTGCCTCACCGCGCTGGTGCCGGTCGCCGGCACCGATGACTGGCGGCTGCTGGCGCCGATCTGCGTCGCCCTGGTCTGCATCGGGCTGGGCATCGGCTCGGCCTGGCCGCATCTGCTGACGCGGGCGCTGCAGGCCGCGCCGGAGGATGAGAGGACCCTGACCGCCAGTTCGCTGACCACGGTGCAGATGGCCGTCACGGCCCTGGCCTCCGCCCTGGCCGGCATGGTCGCCAATCTCGGCGGCCTGCTGGACCCGGGCGGGATCGAGGGCACCGCCAGCGCCGCCCGCTGGCTGTTCGGCCTGGTCGCCCTGGCCCCGCTGCTGTGCCTGCCCGTGGCGCTGCGCATCGGCGGCGCGAGGCACCGCAGGGAGGATCGGACGGCGGCTTAGGGGGCCGATCGCGTCAGGTGGACGAAGGCGGGTCGAGACCGAGGCGCCATCGGCTCAGAGATGTTCGACGGGCAGGACGAAGACATAGCCGATGCCGCGCTCGGTCTGGATGACGCGCGGCGCGCTCGGATCGGCTTCCAGCTTGCGGCGCAAGCGCAGGATCTGGACGTCGATGCTGCGGTCGAAGACGTCCTCATGCACGCGCGTCGCCTGCAGCAGGTGTTCGCGGGTCAGTGCGCGCTGCGGCGCGTCGAGAAACGCGACCAACAGGCCGTATTCGGTTTTGGTCAGGGTCACCCGTTCGCCGTCGGCGTCGATCAGGCGGCGGCTGCGCCGGTCGAGCAGCCAGTCGCCGAACCGGGAGCGCCCGCGCTCGGAGTCGTGCGGCACCACCCCAGGTCCATGGCGCCGCAGCACCGCACGCACCCGGGCCAACAGCTCGCGTGGACTGAACGGCTTGGTGACATAGTCGTCGGCGCCGAGCTCGAGGCCGACGACGCGGTCGGCCTCATCGCTGCGATGCCCGATGATGATCACCGGAATGCCGGACCGAGAAATGCCGGACCGAGATCGGATCTCACGCAGCAGGTTGAGCCCATCC
This sequence comes from Inquilinus sp., assembly GCF_057815775.1. Taxonomy (NCBI): domain Bacteria; kingdom Pseudomonadati; phylum Pseudomonadota; class Alphaproteobacteria; order Rhodospirillales; family Rhodospirillaceae; genus Inquilinus; species Inquilinus sp. The sequence continues at coordinate 4,150 of NZ_JBYRFX010001130.1, read as the reverse complement.
ATGTCGCCCGGCCCCACGTCCAGGATCACCAGGTTGGGTTCGTCGGCCGCAAGCTGCCCTGCCATGCCCTGCCGCCCCGAGGCCAGGACGACACCCATGCTGTGCCGCTCGAAGAAATCGGCCACCATCTGCTTCATCGCCTGATCGTCGCCGACGACGAGGATGCGCGCCTGCCGGTCGCCGTCCTGGCCCACCGGTCGAATGCTTCCGAAGGCGGGCCCAGCGCCCGTCTCCGTTGCCAGCACCGAAACGCGCGTGTCGCGGTCGAAGGGCGTCATCATCGGCGGTCGTACGGACTCGACAGTGGTGGTACCAAGTGCCGCGGAGATGGCGGTCATGCTTGTTTCCGGCTCCTGGCTGGATGCGTGGGCGATGAAAGCTTCCGGGATCGGACCCGGGCGCGCTGCGGTGCAGCGCGTCAGCGGCGGCCTGCCCCGCGTGGCTGATCCGCGCGCCGGTTGGATCATGGGGAGAGCAGGCGTCGGGTGGGCTTCTGGCGACCTTCCGCGACGCTGCCGTAATGATCTAGATCGCAGGCGTCTCAGCGAGCGTGTCAGGATGCGTTGAAATTGCGTGTTGGAATCGATTCATGAGGCCGATAATTTCCTCGGAACCGAACAGCTTCCAGGCCGATGCGAAAATTCACCCCTGGATCTGATCGATGTCCGAAGTGACACAGCTGGTCTTGCGCCTGCTGGGCGAGGTCGAGGTCATTCGCGACGGCGAGCGGGTGGCCCTGCCCTCTTCGCGGAAGGCACGGGCCTTGCTTGCCTATCTCGCGGCCACGGGGCGGGCGCACCGCCGCGAACGGCTCTGCGCGATCTTCTGGGATGCCCCCGACGATCCGCGCGGCGCCTTGCGCTCAAGCCTGAGCCTGCTCCGCCGCGTGGTCGACACGCCCGGGCAACGGCGCATCGTCGCGGAACACGACGCCGTGCGCTTCGATGCCGCCGATGCCGAGATCGACCTGTTCGCCGTGCGGGGTGCGCTCGTGCCCGGTATTGAAACCGTCTCGACAGAAGAACTCGAACGCGCCGCCACCGCCTTTCATGGCGAGTTCGCCGAAGGGCTGGATCTGCCGAACTGCCCCGACTTCCAGGCCTGGTGCGTGGCCGAGCGCCAGGAGGCGCGCCGGCTGCACGCGCTGATCCTGAAGACCCTCCTCGAGCGCCATGCCCTCGCCCCGGAGGCGGCGCTGCCGCATGCGCGCACCCTCGTCCGTGTCGATGTCGACGACGTCTCGACCCATGTGGCGCTGCTGCGCATCCTGCTGGCCGGGGGCCGCCAGCGCGAGGCGGAGGAGCAATGCGAGGTGTCGGCGCGGCTACTGGCCGATGCCGGCGGTGATGCGGTGCAGGCGCTGGCCCAAGCCTGGCGGTCGCTGACCGCAAGGCGGACGGCGAGCGTCGAGAGCCCATCGCGCGAAGAGGATCCCGCGCCGACGGCCGGGCCGGTGCAGCGCGGCGGCGGGCCGGGCCGCCGGCATGTCGCCGTCCTGCCCTTCACCAGCATGGGCGGCGATGCGGAGCAGGAGTACTTCGCCGACGGCATCACCGAAGACATCATCACCGACCTCTCCCAGGCCTCCGCCCTGTTCGTCGTCGCCCGGAACACCGCCTTCACCTACAAGGGCCAGGCGATGGAGGTCACCGAGGCGGCCCGGCGGCTGAATGTCGGGTACGTGCTTCAGGGCAGCGTCCGGAAGGCGGCCAACCGGGTGCGGATCAATGTGCAGTTGATCGACGGCACGACGGGCGACCACCTCTGGTCGGAACGCTATGACCGCGATTTCGGCGACATCTTCTCGCTGCAGGACGACATATCGCGGAGCGTCGTCAGCGCGCTCAAGGTGAATCTGCTCCCGGGAGAGCTGAGGTCGATCGCAGGCCGCGCCACGACGAATGTCGACGCCTACGAATGCTATCTCCACGGCCGTTCATTCCTGTTCGGAGGCTTTGGCGACAAGCATCTGCTGCGGGCGGCGCGGGAGATGTTCACCAGGGCCATCGAGATCGATCCGGGATATGCCAGGGCCTATGCCGGCATCGCCGAATGCGATGCGATGCTGTGGATGAGCGGCGGCACCGACATCTCCTACCAGGAGATCCTCAGGAACAGCAGCACGGCTTTGGCATTCGCGCCGAACCTGGCCGAGGCGCACGCCTCCAAAGGGCTGGCGCTTTTCTTGAGCGGACAGGCCGGGGAAGCGACGGCCGCTTTCGATCGGGCCATCGAACTCGACCCCGATCTGTTCGAAGCGCATGAATGGCATGGCGAGGTTTGCCGGAACACCGGCCAGTATGACAAAGCCGCCGCCCTATTCGAGCGCGCGGCGGAATTGCGCACGACCGACTATATCTCCCTGGTGCTTCTCAGAGACTGCTATGGGTCGCTCGGCCTCCACGAACAGTCCCTGACGGCGGCGCGGCAGGCCCTTGTCCGAATAGAAGCACAGCTGGCCCGGCGCCCCGAGGACGCCATGGCGCTCTGCGCCGGCGCCGCGACGCTGGTCTCCGTCGGTGAGAACCGGCGCGCCGTGGAGTGGGCCGAGCGGGCCCTTGCCATCAACCCCGAGGGTTACGTCGTGAACTACAACGCGGCTTGCACCTACGCGATCACCGGCCGACCCGACGCCGCTCTCGAACGCCTCGAATATGTCTTTTCCCGCACCTCGAGGGTGCGGTTCTGGCTGCTGGGGATCGTCAAGCACGATGTCCAGCTCGACCCGTTGCGCGATCTCCCGGAGTTCCGGGACTTCATGGCCCGCCTGGAGGCCGACGTGTCGGCGATGACAGACACGCTGCACGAGGCGACCCCGCCCTAAGGGCTGCCGCCATTAGCGTTGCCGATGGCCGGATCCGGGCAGGGTGGTGGCGCCCTACCCCTCCACCACCAGCCGATAGCCAACGCCGGCCTCGGTCGCGATCAGATGCGGCCGGGCGGGGTCGTCGCCGAGCTTCTGGCGCAGCTGGCCGACATAGACGCGCAGATACTGCATGGCGTCGATATGGGCCGGGCCCCAGACCTCGCGCAGGATCTTCTGGTGCGTCACCACCCGCCCCTGATGGGCGGCGAGCAGGCGCAGGATCTCGAACTCCTTCTTCGACAGCTTGATCTCTCGCCCGTCGAGCCGGACGCGGCGGTGCGGCACGTCGACCGCCAGCGGCCCGGCCTCGATCACCGCCTGCACCGCCCCCTCCTCCTGCCCGCCGCGGCGCAGCGTGGCGCGCAGCCGGGCGGTCAGCTCGGCGATGCCGAAGGGCTTGGTGACATAGTCGTTGGCGCCACGGTCCAGCGCCTCGACCTTCTCCGCCTCCCCCGCCCGGACCGACAGCACGATCACCGGCACGGCCGACAGCTCGCGGATCCGGCTCAGCACCTGCTGGCCGTCCATGTCGGGCAGGCCGAGGTCGAGGATGACCAGGTCGGGCCGGTCCTGCACCAGCCGCTCCAGCCCCTCCGTCCCGCTGGCCGCATCGATCGGGGCATAGCCGTCGGCGGCCAGGCTGATCTTGAGGAAGCGGCGGATCTGCGGCTCGTCGTCGATGATCAGGATGCGGGGCGCCGGCGGGGCCGGCGGTGGTGTCAGGGGGGTGTTCGGCATCGGCTTACAGCCCCATCGAGCTGCCGGGCAGCAGCGGCGAGGCCAGGTCCGGCGGGAAGGTGATGGTGAAGACGGCGCCGCGGCGGTCGCCGCGATTGCCGGCCCGCACGTGCCCGCCCAGCGTCTCGACGAAGCCGCGGCAGATGGCCAGGCCGAGGCCAGTGCCCGCCTGGGCACTGTCGCCGTGGTGGATGCGGTTGAACTTGTCGAAGATCGCCTCCAGCTTGTCCTCCGGGATGCCGTCGCCCTCGTCCAGCACCCGGATCACCAGCCCCTTCTCCTCCCGCGCCGAAACCGTGATGGCGGTGCCGGCCGGGGCATATTTGGCGGCGTTGTCGATCAGGTTGACCAGCACCTGCTCCAAGAGGATCGGGTCGAGCAGATACAGCGGCAGGTCGGGCGCGAGGTCCAGCGCCAGGCGATGGCGCGTCACCAGCGGGGCGCAGCGGTCGGCCGCGGCGCCGACGATCTCCGCCACCTCCGCCGCCTCCAGCTTCGGGCGCAGCACGCCGGATTCGAGCCGGGTCATGTCGAGCAGGTTGCCGA
>NZ_JBYRFX010001129.1:0-2857 GCF_057815775.1 Inquilinus sp. | reverse complement strand
CGGCCGGATTTGGTGAAGGCCGAGCCGATCACGTCGCCATAGACGCCGAGCCCGCCGCCCTGCGCCATCGCTGACACCCAGAACTTCGGCGTGTCCATCGCCTGCGGATCCTTGCCGTAGACCATGTTCTTAGCCTGGATTGCCGCGGCGCCGACGATGAAATGGGTCAGCATGAACGGCAGCCCGACCTTGGCCATCTCGCCCCAACTCTCCTGGGAGAAGATGCGCATCATGTGGGTGGCGGCCATCGAGATCGTGAACGACTTGAACATGCCGACGGAGCGGTGCATCTCGCCGGCGAAGGTGCCCTGGGCGTGCCCGCCGGTGGTCAGCGCGCGCGAACGGCTGTCCGGCTCGAGCACGGCGAACCGGCGCTCCTGGTTGATGCCGGTCCGCAGCTTCTCCCCGAGGCGCTGGTCGGCGATCGCGGACGTGTCGAGGAACCTGGTCCCGTTGGTTTCGAGTAGCGGCGCGGCGCGGATGGTGTCCCATTCGGCCGGGCTGATCTGGTAGCGCTCGAGGAAGTTGGCCAGGGGCTTGTTGGCTGCCTGCAGGTCGGCAAACGGCAGATGGACATGGTCGGCGATGTGGCCGGTGAACTCCATCGAGAACACCCGCTTCATCATCTCGGTCCACGCCTGCAGCCCTTGCGCGCGCACCACGGTGGTCGCCATGAACCGGAGCTGGGCTGGCCCTGCGACCTGGTCCTGGAAGAACCGATAGCCGTGGTTGAAATCCATGGCGGTATGGGCGGTCAGGTTGAGCCGCGCGGCGAGGTTTTTGGACTCGGCGCCGGACCGGGCGATGTCGGCCACCACGCCGGAGATCAGCCGCCCGACCGGCATGCCGTTGAAATTGGCGGCCAGGCCCGCCGTGACGCTGTCCCCGGGGATGGCGGACAGGACAGCCCCCTTTAGCTGCGCCGCCGTGCTGATGCTCCGCAGACCGCCCAGGATGCCCGCCATGACCGGGCCGTCCACGACGTTCGCGGACCCGTTCTGCACGGCGTAGACCTTCTCGACCATCTTAGCGCTCTCCAGCAGCCGGACCGGATTGAGCCGTTGAGCTGTGGATAACTGCGCTTCTGAGGCCTTCAAGCGGGGTAAAACCGCCGAAATGATCGCTCGGTGGTTCGGACCGATCACCTCGGCCATGGCGATTTCGGACGCCATTTTGTTCATGTGGCCGGTCAGCAGGCCCATCACATTGTCGCCGACGCCGTACTTGCCCTGCAGTTTCAGCCAGGCATCCGCACCCGCGGCGCCGTCGGCGAACTCGAACGTGCGCTGGGTCGGCGAGAACGTCCCTACCCCGCCGCCGCTCCCGGTGATGTCCGCATAGGCCCGCTTCAGGATGAACTCGTACTGGTCGCGGGTGGCCGGCAGGTTGGTTCGGGTATCCCACAACCGCCCGATGCCGCCGTTATCCACCTCGGCCATGAAGTCGGAGACGAATTCCGCCTCCTTGACCTTCTTGACTTGGGGCGCGTTCCACGGCTGCGGCACCCGCCAGTTCTCGTTGAGTTCGAAGTTCTTGCCCGCCGCGCGCGCCCGGTCCTCCGCGATGGTGCGGACCTCGCCGAACGACCGCCCTGCCGCGCTCGCCAGATTGTCGCCGGTCGAAACCCCGAACACCTCGCGAATGATGTTCTTGGCGGAATCGATCTGGGCCTTGGAGGCACCCAGCAAACCCGGCGCGTACTTTTCCATGCTCTCCCCGAATTTTGCGGAAAGCTGGTTCCAGATGTCGTCGCGCACGGCGTCGACGTTGCGGGTGCCGCGCGATCGCAGCGATTGCGTGAGCTGGTCGAGCACGCCGGCGATCGGGCCGTCCTGGTGCTCCAGCATGGTCTTTTCGAAGTTGGCGAAGGCGATGGCCTGCTTGGCGACGTCATTCTTCAGCCGCTTGGCGCCGGCCTCCATCGATCGGGCGGTGGCGAGCGCAGCGGCAGCCTCGGCTTCGGCCGGGCCCATGCTTTTCTGGAACTCGCCCTTGGATCGCTCATACAGCGCCAGCGCCTCGTCGCCGAGGGCCTTGGTGATCTTGCCGGTTTCGATCAGGTTGGTGACACATTTCAGGACGCTCATGCCGCCTCGCTCGGATACGGGCCGACGCAGGCCTCGATCTCCTTCGCCGCCGCCAGCCGGTTGTCGGCCTCGTTCACGACGCTTTCGATCGTACGCGTAGTCGGCACGGTGCGGCCGTCGGCATCGACCGTGACGCCCGTAGGCACCTCAAGGTCCGGCCGCTCCAGCATCAGCTTGTCGAGATCGCGCGAGACGGTCTCTTCCATATCGGGGTGGCCGCGGGCTTCCTCGATCTTGGCCGGGGTCAGTTCGTCGCGCAGGGCGGCGACTGCGTCGGGAGACGCCTTGTCGGTCAGCACCTTCACGGGCTTTTCCACGACCGGCAGGGCATCCGCGGCGGCGGCCGGCGGCTGCAAATCCATCTCGAACTGCCCGCGCGGGCCGGTCGGGATGCGCTCCCGTTGCCCCAGCGCTGGAAGTTTCAGCGGCGAAAGCATTGATGCCTGTAGTCGGGCGTGCTCGTCCGTGATTTCCTGCAGTTGATCGGCGATCGCGGCGCGCTCGGATTCGATCAGGCGGCGAGCCTCAATCGGTGCGGCAGCCTGCTGCAACGCCTCCGGGTTGGTGTCGACGAGGATCTGATCGCGCCTGTCATTCAATTTGCGCAGTGCGGCAGGGTCGGTTGTTTCTTCGATCTGCCGCTCAACGGCGTCCAGTCGATTGAGCCGATCCACGGCAGACACATCGCCGGCCGGTAGTTTATCCAGGTTGGCAGCCAGTTCGGCATCCCGGGCCGCGAGCCGCTGATTATCCGCGGCCAGTTCGATCGC
>NZ_JBYRFX010001128.1:0-9210 GCF_057815775.1 Inquilinus sp. | reverse complement strand
TCCCGCGAGGGGAGGGGGAGGATCTTAAATTGCGCTGGGAAAGCACAGTCACCCGCCCATGCTCTTCACCGACCGTCGGCAGCTTGCCCTGCTTCTTCTTCCCGCGGCCCTGCTGCTGGTCGTGTTCGCGCTGGTGCCGGTGGTCCAGGTCGCGGTCTATTCCTTCCAGGACATCGACTATGCCGCCGACACCTCGCGCTGGGTCGGCCTGGCCAACTACATCACGCTGTTCGGCGACTGGTTCTTCCGGGTCGACATCGGCAACACCGTCAAATTCGCCGTGGTCGCCTCGCTGGTCCAGGTCGGGCTCGGCACCGCCCTGGCGCTGCTGCTGAACCGCGAATTCCGCGGCCGTGGCGCGGTGCTGTCGGTCGTGGTCTATCCGATGATGCTGTCGACCCTGGTGTGCTCGGCGATCTGGCGGTCCTGGTTCCATTACGATGTCGGCGTGCTGAACGGCGCGCTCACCTGGCTGCAGCTGCCGCGCGTGGCCTGGCTGTCCGACCCGTCCATCGCGCTGTGGTCGGTGATGCTGGTCGACACCTGGCAGTGGACGCCGATGACGACGCTGATCGTCCTGGCCGGGCTGCAGTCGATCCCGCCCGAGGTGGTCGAGGCGGCGCGGACCGACGGCGCCCGTGGCCGGGTGCTGCTGACCCGCATCGTGCTGCCGCTGGTGCGCGGCCAGATCTTCCTGGCCCTGCTGCTGCGCCTGATCGACACCTTCAAGCTGTTCGACAAGGTCTATGCCCTGACCGGCGGCGGACCCGGCAACGCCACCGAGACGATGTCGATGTATGTCTACCAGAAGGGCTTCAAGTTCTTCGATGTCGGCCTCGCCGCCGCCGCCTCGGTCGTGATGATGGCAATCGCCTGCGCGCTGTGCGCCGTCTATGCCGCCCAGGCGATGCGGGGTTCGGCCAAGTGACCCGCCTCAACCGGATCCTGCCCTATCTCGGCATCGCCCTGTTCGTGCTGGTCTTCGCCGCACCCGTGGTGTGGATGCTGGCCGCCGCCTTCGAGGATCCGGCCCGCGCCGGCCGGGGCTTCCTGCCGACGGCCCCGACCCTCGAGAACATCCGCGCCGTGCTGGACGATGGCTTCCTGGTGCGGCTGAAGAACACCGCGCTGGTCGCCTTCGGCGCCACGCTGCTGTCGCTCTTCGCCGGCTTCCTCGCCGCCTACGCCCTGGCGCGGTTCCGGTTTCCGAAGCGGCTCGACGTGCTGTTCCTGATCCTGGTGCTGGTGGTGAAGCTGATGCCGCCGATCGTGGTGGCGCTGCCGCTGCATGCGCTGCTGCTCGATCTCGGCCTGCTCGGCACCCTGTCCGGCCTGGTGCTAGTGTATCAGCTTTACACCCTGCCGTTCTGCCTGTGGATGCTGCTGGGCTTCGTCCGCGAGGTGCCGGTGGAGATCGAGGCCGCGGCTGCGATCGACGGAGCCGGCCTCTGGCGCCGGCTGTGGCACATCGTGCTGCCGCTGGCCCTGCCGGGGCTGGTCGCGACGATGATCTTCGCCCTGATCCTGTGCTGGAACGAGTTCCTGTTCGCCCTGCTGTACCTGCAGCGCCCCAGCCGCTTCACCCTGCCGCTCTACGTCGCCACCTTCATCACCGAGGACGACACGCTGTGGGGCCGGCTGATGGCGATCGGCCTGTTGTCCTCCCTGCCGGTGCTGCTGTTCGCCGGCTATATCCAGAAGCATCTGCTGCGCGGCTTCGCCCACCAGGCCAAGTAGTCTTCGCCCCGGGCACAACCGAGCCATCCGCGACCATGGGTTGACGCTCCGCACCCTCCGGGCCACAAGCCGGCATCGCGGATGCGGCGGAGCGGACCATGAGCGAGCGGGACCTGACCGGACGGGCGGTGGCGGATGCCATCCTGGCCGATGTGGCGGCCGAGGTGCAGGCGCTGGGCGAGGCGCATTGGCCGCCGAAGCTGGTGTCGATCACGGTCGGCGACGAAAGCGCCGTCGACGTCTATGTCCGCAACCAGCGCCGCACAGCCGAGGGCGTCGGCATCGCCTTCGAGACCCGGCGCCTGCCGGAGCGGATCACGCAGGAAGAACTGCGGGCCGCCATCGCCGCGCTCAATGTCGACCCCCAGGTCAGCGGCATCATCCTGCAGCGCCCGGTGCCGAAGCACATCTCGATCAAGGCGATGCAGACGACGATCCATCCGCTGAAGGATGTCGAGGGCATGAACCCGGCCTCGATCGGCAACATCGTCTACAACGAACTGGAACTGGCGCCCTGCACAGCCCTGGCGGCGGTGGAGATGCTGAAGCGCACCGGCCTGCAGCTGGAGGGGCTGGAGGCCGTGGTGATCGGCCATTCCGAGATCGTCGGCAAGCCGATCGCCTTCCTGCTGCTGTCGGAAGGGGCGACGGTTACGGTCTGCCACCACATGACCCGGTCGCTGGCGGTGCACTCGCGCCGGGCCGATGCGGTGTTCGTCGCCGTCGGCAAGCCGAAGCTGGTGACGGGCGACATGATCAAGCCCGGCGCCGCGGTGATCGACATCGGCATCAACGAGGTGATCGACGACGAGGGCAAGAGCCGGGTGGTCGGCGATGTCGACTATGACAGCGTCGCCCCGGTGGCCGGCTGGATCACCCCGGTGCCCGGCGGCGTCGGGCCGGTGACGGTGGCGGTGCTGATGCGCAACACCGTGGTCGCCACCCGCCGCCAGAAGGCGCATTACGAGACGAGGCTGGGTGCGTCCACCTTCTGACCGAAGCGGGCCGCAGCGGCCGGGTGCATGCCGCCGCCGCAACCCTTCCATGTGGCGCGTCGCGGCGGGTGCAAGCGGCCGGCTGCGGGTTTAAACCCGACATATGACGGCACCGGACAGACTCCCTGACCAGCCCCAGTCCGTGCCCCAGTTCGTGACGGAGCGGGATCCGCGGCTGCGCGTGATCATCCCGATGATCGTCGCCATCGCGTTCCTGATGGAACAGCTCGAGTCCACCATCATCACCACCGCCATCCCCGACATGGCGGTCAGCCTCGGCACCACGCCGCTGCGGCTGAACTTGGCGGTGACGACCTATGTCCTGACCCTGGCCGTGTTCATCCCGGTCAGCGGCTGGTTCGCCGACCGGTTCGGCGCGCGCCGGATCTTCGCACTGGCGCTGGGCACCTTCACCGTCGGCTCGGCGCTGTGCGGCCTGGCCGACAGCTTCGGCATGCTGCTGGCGATGCGGGTGGTGCAGGGGCTGGGCGGTGCGATGATGACGCCGGTCGGCCGGCTGATCCTGCTGCGCAGCTTCCCGCGCAGTCAGCTGGTCACGGCGATGACCTACATGACCCTGCCGGCGATCGTCGGGCCGGTGATCGGCCCGCTGCTCGGCGGCGTCCTCACCACCTACACCTCCTGGCGCTGGATCTTCTACGTCAATGTGCCGTTCGGCGTGTTGGGCATCCTGGCGGCCTTGCGCTTCGTCGAGGATGTCAGGGGCGAGGCGCCGGCGCGGTTCGACTATCCCGGCTTCCTGATGGTCGGGCTCGGCGTCGCCCTGCTGCAATACGGGCTGGAGAATATCGGCCGGCCGACCATCCCGGTGCCGGCGATCGCGGCGGTGCTGGTCGCCGCCATCCTGCTGCTGCTGGCCTTCGGGCGCTATGCCCGCCGGGTGGCGGCCCCGGCGGTCGACCTGACGCTGTTCCGCCTGCGCTCCTTCTGGGTCGGCACCCTGGCCGGCGGGCTGTGCCGCGTCGGGCTGAACGCGGTGCCCTTCCTGCTGCCGCTGATGCTGCAGGTCGGCTTCGGCTTCAGCCCGGTGGCCTCGGGGTCGCTGACTTTCGTCAGCAGCCTCGGCGCCCTACTGATCCGGCCGATGCTGTCGCCGCTGCTGCGGCACCTCGGCTTCGACCGGGTGCTGGTGCTCAGCGCGGCGCTCGGCTCCGCCGCAGTCGCCGGCTTCGCCCTGATGCGGCCGGACACGCCGCACTGGATTCTGCTGGGCTACATCTTCTTCTTCGGCCTGCTGCGGTCGATGCAGTTCATGACCTCGAACACCCTGTCCTATGCCGACATGCCGGGCGACAAGCTCAGCCGCGCCACCAGCTTGGGCGGCGTGCTGCAGCAGCTCAGCGTCAGCTTCGGCGTCTCGGTCGGCGCCATGTTGCTCGGCCTCGTCAGTTCGGAAAGCCAGGTGCTGTCGCCGGAACGGTTCCATGAGGCGTTCCTGCTGATCGCGATCATCCCGCTGCTGTCGATCCCCGGCTTCCTCTACCTGCGGCCCGAGGACGGCAAGCAGGTCAGCGGCCACGAGCGCCGGAAGTAGGCTCTCCGAACCGGATCAGAGCAGCGCGAACAGCGCGGTGGCGGCGATGACGGCCGCCATCGCGATGTTGATCGCCCGCTCGGTCGATGGGCGCGGCTTCGTCCGTTCGATCGCCACGCCGACCCACAACCACAGGATATCGACCACCACCATCACGACGACGCACAGCAGCCATTTCAGGGCGGCGTCGGCCGAGGTGTCGCTGCGGATGATCGGGTAGGACGCCATCAGCGACGCAAAGGCGATATAGGATTTCGGGTTGGTAATGCCGAGCAGGAAGCCGCCGGCCGGGGTCGCGGCGACACCGGCGGCCGGGCCGGCCTCGGCCCCGACCGGTGCGGTGGCGATCCGCCAGGCCAGGTACAGCAGGTACAGCGTCGCCGCCACGGTCATCGCCATGACGGCGAAGGGCAGGGCCTCGATCACCGAGAACAGGCCGGCGGCGCTGATCCCGGCGGCCAGGGCCAACCCCACCTGCAGCCCGCCATAGAAGCCCAGGCCGCGGGCGAAGCCTTCGTTCTTGCCCACGGCGATCAGCGCCGCGATGCCCGGCCCCGGCGACCCCAGCAGCACGATCGCGGCAAGCGAGAACAGGGCGGCATCGATCAGGCTGACGGTCACGGGGGCCTCAACACATAAATAAATCCTTATATGCTTATGTTTTTGATTCGTGCGGATGTCAACTGGCGTCCGGACAGGCGTCGCCGCCCTCCGTTCGCGCTCGATATCACCCCGGCCCGGTCGGGCCGGCAGGGATCAGTTGGCGGCGTTCAGGAAGTCGGTCCACTCCTGGGACCAGCGGGCCTGCTGCGCCGCCGGCACGTCGCCGGGGAAGCAGAAGCGGATGCCGGTGGGGTCCGACATCGGCCGGCAGGACCAGTCGGCACCGACCTTGTCCTTGTCGTGCGACAGGGCGATGCCGACGATGCGCCCGCCGGATAGGCCGACGAACAGGTCCGGCCATGCCGACGCGTCATCATCGCTGGCGCCGGGTGCGGTCCATTGGCACAGCTGGTCGAAGGACAGCGCCGGATTGCCGGGCGCGCCGCAGCTGTTGTCGCCGCTGCCGAAATTCTCCCGCAGCAGGGCCGCGCCGCGACCCGAGGCGGTGGCGCGGTCGGCGGCCGGCAGCGCGGTCAGGGCGGCGACCAGCTTGGTCTCGGTGGTGATCGGGGCGCCCTGGGCGGTCGTGGCGAGGCCGACGCACGCGGCCATCAGGAGCGGGGCGAGCAGTCGCATGTCGGGAGTCTCCGAGAGGGATCGTCCGGGCCGGGGCGTCGGATCAGGCTGCGGCGGCGGCCGGGATGGCGAGGGTGGCCCAGACGTCGCGCAGCGCTTCGACCAGCCGGGCCATCTGCAGGTCGTCATGCAGTGGCGTCGGGGTGATTCGCAGCCGCTCCGCCCCGCGCGGGACGGTCGGGTAGTTGATCGGCTGGACGTAGATGCGGTGCCGGTCCAGCAGCAGGTCGCTGGCCGCCTTGCACAGCCGGGCGTCGCCGACGAAGACCGGCACGATGTGGCTGACCGACGGCATCACTGGCAGGCCGGCAGCGCGCAGCTGGCGCTTCAGCGTCGCCGCCCGTTCCTGGTGCCGTTCGCGCTCGGCAGTGCTGGCCTTCAGGTGGCGGATCGCGGCCAGGGCGCCGGCGGCGACCACCGGCGGCAGCGAGGTGGTGAAGATGAAGCCGGGGGCGTGGCTGCGCAGCGCGTCGACCAGCATGGAAGAGCCGGCGACGTAGCCGCCCATCACGCCGAACGCCTTGCCCAGCGTGCCCTCGATCACGGTCAGCCGACGGGTCAGGCCGTCGCGCTCGGCGATGCCGCCGCCGCGCGGGCCGTACATGCCGACGGCATGGACCTCGTCGAGATAGGTCATGGCGCCGTGCCGGTCGGCGACGTCGCAGATCTGGGCGATCGGCGCGATGTCGCCATCCATCGAATAGACGCTCTCGAACGCCACCAGCTTCGGCCGGTTCGCGGGGTATTCCGACATCAGCCGGTCCAGGTCGGCCGGGTCGTTGTGGCGGAAGATCCGCTTCTCGCAGCCGGAATGGCGGATGCCGGCGATCATCGACGCATGGTTCAGCGCGTCGGAGAACACGACGCAGTTCGGCAGCAGCTTTGCCAGGGTCGACAGCGACGCGTCGTTGGAGACGAAGCCCGAGGTGAACAGCAGGGCTGCTTCCTTGCCGTGCAGGTCGGCCAGCTCGGCCTCAAGCGCGTGGTGGTAGATGTGGGTGCCGGAGATGTTGCGGGTGCCGCCGGCACCGGCGCCGCAACGGTCCAGCGCCTCATGCATCGCCGCCAGCACCGCCGGGTGCTGCCCCATGCCGAGATAGTCGTTCGAGCACCAGACCGTGACGTCGGGCGCGCCCTCGATGCCGTGATGGGCGGCGCGCGGGAAGGCGCCAGCGTGGCGTTCGAGTTCAGCGAAGATGCGATAGCGGCCTTCGGCCTTCAGCGTCTCGATCGCCGTCTGGAAGATGCTCTCGTAGTCCATTCCACCGTCTCGCCCTGCCGCGGGCCGCGGCCCGGACGCAGACCCATCGTAACCCATCTGTCGACACCGCGTGAATTGGCACCATAGTCGAAGCGTGCCAGGAGGCGAGAGCCCGGTGAATTCGGCGGCGATCCGCCGCATGCCGGGCGCCAAAAAAAATCGAGGGGCCTGTCGGATCGGCCGCGGCCCGGTCGTCCTCAGGGCACACAACGCGAGAAGGAGCTTTAGCCGTGCCGAAGATCAGCCAGAAGATCACGCCGTTCTTGTGGTTCGACAATGGCAAGGCCGAGGAAGCGGCCGAGTTCTACGTCTCGGTCTTCGACAATTCGAGGATCACCTCGGTCCTGCACAGTGGCGAGGCCGGGCCCGGGCCGAAGGGCACCGCCCTGACCGTCGGCTTCCAGATCGAGGGCCAGGACTTCACCGCCCTGAACGGTGGCGGGGATTTCAAGTTCAGCTGGGCGGTCTCCTTCGTCGTCCGTTGCGAGACTCAGGCGGAGGTCGACCGGTACTGGGCCAGCCTCGTCGAGGGTGGCGGCGAGCACAGCCAGTGCGGCTGGCTGAAGGACCGGTACGGCCTGTCCTGGCAGATCACGCCCGATATCCTGATCGAGATGATCCACGATTCCGACCCGGTGAAGGCAGGGCGGGCGATGCAGGCGATGATGCAGATGAGCAAGATCGACATCGCCGCATTGCAGAAGGCCTATGCGGGATAGCCGCCGGGCGGGCCGAGTCGGCATCGCTACGGCCGTAACCATCTGCCGCTAGGGAATCCCCGCCGGACATGCGACGAAGATGATGCTCGTCAGGCTATGAGCCTGCGGGTTTCAACGGCATGATCTTCCGGCGTGGGGGTCGCGGTAACTGGTTTGTCCCTGATGACGATGCAAGACGAAGCCGCCTGGGCAGCGACCCCGCGCGGCCGCAAGAAGCGCGAGGCCATCCTCGAGGCCGGCCTCAAGGTCTTCCTGGCCGAAGGCTATGCCGCCAGCATGGACCGGGTGGCCGCCGAGGCCAATGTCGCCAAGCAGACCCTCTACAGCCATTTCGGCAGCAAGGAAGGGCTGCTCCGCGCCGTCTCCGACCGGTTCAAGCACGACACGCTCGGCGGGCTCGACCCCGCCGGCGAGGTCGGGGCCGAGCTGATCGCGTTCGGCCGGCACATGCTGCGCAAGCTGTTCGACCCGGCGACACTCGGCATCCAGCGGCTGATGATCGCCCAGGCCGCGGCCTTCCCCGACCTGGCCCGCATCGTCTACGACGCCGGGCCGGGCCAGGTCCGCGTCGCCCTGGTCGAGTTCCTGCGCGCCAAGATCGCCGATGGCGCCCTGCGCCCGGCCGACCCGGCGGCTGCGGCCGAAGATCTCATCGCCCTGCTGCAGGGCGGCCGGCGACAGCGCTACCTTTTCGGGATAGAGCCGGCGCCCGAGGCGGCGGAGATGCGCGACATGACGGAACGCGCCGTCGAAATCTTCTTGCGTGCCTACGGGGTGCCCTGACCACACCCTTGTTTCGCCGCAATCCCTGCTTACCTCCGGGGTGCGAAGGGGCACCAACGGAGGAAGCAGATGGCGAAGTTCCGCTATTGGGGCGTGTCTGTTCTGCTCAGCCTGGGCCAGGCCGACTTTGCAGTGGCCAGCGAACCGCCGCCCTATGGCGACGCGCTGGCGGCCTATCTTCAATCCAGCATGTCCGCCAATGACGACGCCGCCCTGGCGCCGCTGATGCTCTATCGCCCGGACAGCTTCACCCGCGTCACCTTCATCGGCCATGTCGCGGCCGATGCCGGGCCGCTGTGGCGCGGTGTCGCCATCGACGGCGTGTGGCAGCCGGTGGCCAGCCCGAACGACCTCGCGCCGCTGCTGCTGCCCGATGCCGGCTGGGAAGCCGCGGATGGGGCGGGTCGCGAGGCCATCGCCCTGCGCTGGGTCGAGGAGATCGTGATGGGCGGCGAGGTGCTGAAGAGCGGCGCCGACATGGTGCCGCCGGCGCCGGATGGCCACGTCCTCCCCGCCGCCGCCCGCACCCTCGACGACGGCAGCATTGAGGTCAGCGGCTGGGTGTCGCATCTCAGCATCACCGGCGAGATCGCCGACCCCTTCACCATCCGCCTGCGCCCGGACGGCACGATCGGGCCGGATCTCGACCAGGCCTGAGACGGGATTGGGGGGCTCCTACCCCTCCATGCCCAGCTCGTGCCCGACCAGGCCGACCCAGTAGGTCGCGCCCAAGGCCAGGATCTCGTCGTTGAAGTCGTAATGCGGCGTGTGGACGTAGTGCCAGCGTGTCGCGCACCTTGGGTGAATAGCTGCGCGCGGTGCCCGCCACCACCACCTCCGGCGGGATGATGTTGGGTGACCCGGCTGATCCGCCGGAGATGTGGCCGACGCTGATGACGGCCGGTTCCACCGCCGGGATGT
>NZ_JBYRFX010001127.1:0-5041 GCF_057815775.1 Inquilinus sp. | reverse complement strand
GGGTGGCAATGGGACGGACACGCTGAATGGCGACGGTGGGGCCGACGGCCTCTATGGCAATGACGGCACGGATACGCTGAACGGCAATGACGGCGACGACCGGCTGGTCGGCGGCGCCGGGGCCGACCATCTCGACGGCGGTGGCGGATCGGACTGGGCCTACTATCACACCAGCTCTGCCGGCGTGACCGTCAACCTGGCCACCGGCACCGGCACCGGCACCGGTGGCGATGCGCAGGGCGACACCTACATCAGCATCGAGAACCTCTACGGCTCGGCCTTCAACGACACGCTGACCGGCAATGCCGGCTCCAACGTCCTGCTCGGCAACAGCGGCCAGGACACGCTGACGGGCGGTGCGGGCAACGACTTCTTCGTTTTTCGCGATGTCACGGACAGCACGGTGGCAGCGCCGGACAGCATCACCGACCTCTCGCATGGCCAACACGACAAGATCGACCTGCGGCCGATCGATGCCGACGGCAACAGCGCCAACGGTGATACGGCCTTCACCTTCACCGCGGGTGGTGCCTTCACCAACACCGGGCATGAGGTGATCGTCCAGGCGGCCGGCGAGGGCGTCTACACCGTCCTGGGCGACGTCAACGGCGACGGCACGGCCGATTTCGCCATCATCGTCCATTCCGCCACTGCCCTGGTGGCCGGCGACTTTCTGCTTTAGCCGGACGAGGTCATTACCCCGCGCTTCCCTGCCCTTGGGGAAAGGTGAAGCAAGGATGTCCGCCGGAACAACGGGCGCCATTCTGAAAGGTCTCGCCTGCGGGAGAGGTCGTGCCGATCGCCCGGGCCGGAAAGCACGATCGCAGTGGTATTATCCAGCGACATTGTTCATCCTTTGTTCCATGGACAAGGCGCAATCCCATCCGGCATCGGAGGCCCCGGCCGCTCCCCAGGAGGAGAGGTCGGCGCGGCATGCCCGGATGCTGGCGCGGGCGGCCGAGATCCAGATGGAGGTGATGGAGGCGACCCGGACCGAGGCGGTGGAGACGCCGCAGCCCGGCGTCGACTACTGCCAGCGCATCGCCGTCCTCACCAAGTCGCTGCGCCTGACCCTGCTGCTGGAGGAGAGCTTCGCCAGCCGGCACGACGAGCGGCGCAAGGCGGCGGCGAAGCGGGAGGCGGCCCGGCGGCAGCATCATGGCCAGCGGGTGAAGCTTGCGATGATGGCGGCGGCCCATGATTCGCCGGAGAGCGACGACGTCCACCATCGCCGCGCCCAGGAGATCCGTGAGGTCCTGGAGCGGCCGGAGGTGGTGGAGCTGGTGGAGACCGTCCCGGCGGAGATCGCGGTGGATGCACTGTCCGAGTGCTGGGGATAGCCGCCACGGGTGAAGCGCTGGCTGGAAGCGGCGGACAAGACCCTGGAGAGGATGGGCGTCGTACCGCCGGAAGACGACGAGCCCTGGCCGGGGGATCCGCCTGAACCTGGCTCCACGACCTCTCGCCGGCCCAAGCCACCGGACACGGGGTAAGCGCACTCTCTCCTCTTGTCATTGCCGGGCTTGACCCGGCAATCCAGACGATGTCGACAGCCTCTGGATGCCCGGATCAAGTCCGGGCATGACAGGCGGGGATGAGAATCGGGGTTCGCCAACGCGAATCCACCACCGAAGCCAGAAATCCGAGTGTTTCGCCTCTCCCGCCCCGCGGGAGGGGCCGGAGGCGCTTGCCTCCCGTCAGCCTGCCGCGGATAGCGCGATTGGCCCGAAGCCGGATTGCTGCAGCAGTGCCTGGCCGTCCAGCGACAGGATGAACAGGGCGAAGCGGGCGGCGGGCAGGGCGGCGTTGGCCAGCAAGGTCAGGCCGTATTCGGGGCCGACGCTCAGCTCGGCCGGCAGGTCGATCACCGCGAGGTCGTCATGGACAGTCGCCACGGGTCGCAACCCGCTGGCATAGCCGAGGAAGATGTCGGCCTCGCCCGCCTCGAGCGCCCGGGCGATCGGGCTGTAGGGCGTGGCGACCGCACCCGGCGCAGGCTCGGCCCCGCCCACCAGCTTCAGTGCCTTGGCGTCGAGCCGGGCGAACGCCCCGGGCCGCAGTCGGTCCGCCCGGCGGAAGATCGCCCAGGCATAGTCGCCGGACGGATCCTTCAGTGGTGTCGACGTCCCCACCCGGACGGCCGGGTCAAGCATCCGGTCGAGCAGGCTGGCCGTGGTGGCGGCGGCGCGGCGATGGGCCAGCGCCACCATGGCGTTGCGGGCGAACAGCACCGGCGGGCCGGACAGGCCGGCCGTGGCCAGCCGGGCGGGGTGGCCGAGATCGGCCGACAGGAACAGGTCCGGCCGGTCGCCCGCCTCGATCCGTTCGCGCAGCAGCCCGGCCGGGCCGTGCCGGATTTCGACCGAGATTCCCGTCGTGGCGGAGAAGGCGGCGACCAGTGCCGGCAGGGCAACCCGCAGGCTGCCGGCGGCATAGACGCTGATCCGGTCGGTGGTCATGGTTGCGGCAGCTCCGGCAATGGCGCGGCGATCCTGGCCCATCCCCGCGGCCCGGACAATCGCCGTCGGGGCGTGGACGGGCCAGGGTTGATCCGCCATGCTTGCGCCGGAATTGCGCTCGACCCTGCGGCTGGCGATGGAGGGGGAGAGATGACCGACATTCGGGACGGGACGGCAGCTGCCGCCCGGGGGACGGCTGTTGCCGCCCGGCGCCGCCGCGTCCGACTGGGCGCGGTCGCGATCGCGATCCTGGTGGCGGGGGCGGCCGGGGCCCTGGTCTGGCAACGCTGGGACGAGAGCGGCACGCGGCTGGGGGAACCGTCCTGCGAGCCCCTGCCCATGGGCGCTATCGCCGGCTGCGTCGCCACGTTCCCGATCCGCGGCATCGATGTGTGGCCTTCGACCAGCATCGCCCTGTCGCCCCAGGCCGGTACCCTGCTGGTCACGGGGACGATCGGGACCAACGAGACCCAGCAGGCGCTGGTCGGCTTCGCCATCGCCGACGGGCACGAGATCTGGCGGCTGCCAATCACCGGTGCCAAGCCTTCGGTCGCTGTCTCCACCGCGGGAGACAAGGTCGCCCTCTGGAGCAAGGCCGCCAATTCGCCCATCCGCATCCTGGGCGTCCCGGACGGCCATCCGATCGCGGAGATCCCGGGCGAGGGGCTGAACGCCGATGCCGCCTTCGTCGCGGACGGCACCGCCATCGTCCTCGGTGCCCGCAACACCCGCCGGATCCAACGGTTTTCGGGGGGATCCGTCATCTCCGAGCCAGCGCCCGGCTTCATCCCGGGCGGCTGCGGCGGCCCGGTCGGCCAGGGCAGCAGCGACCGGGTGGTGAGCCGGGACAACTCCGTCCTGGTGCAGGCCAACACCACCGGCGACAGCCTGAGTTTCCGTGCCGGGCGGATCGAATCGGCCGAGGGCCTGAAGCACGCCGTGCTGTGCGACACGCCGGGCTTCACCATCCTGCCGCCGCCGGCCGGATGGCCCGGCGCCGAGGCGTCGTTCCTGTCGTTCTCGCCGGATGACGACCGGCTGGCCATCGTCTATTCCGTGCCGCCGCTGCAGGACCGGGATGGCGGCACGGTCATCGAGATCCGGGACATGTCCGGGCGACAGCAGATCGGCGACGCTGACACGTCCGCCCGGCCGGCGGAGATCCTGGCCAGCTTCGTGATCGACGGCACGGTCCATGCCCGGCTGGGCTGGTCGCCGGACGGACACAGGCTGGCCGTCCTGGAAGACCCCACGCCGGGTCAGAACCGGCAGCAGCAGCAAGCCCGGATCTACGCCGTGCCCTAGCCGATCGGTGTGGTTGGGCCCAGGCGCGGCAGCGCGGCATCGATCGCCGCGGCGGTCGGCATGCTTTCCTGCGCGCCGAGGGCGAGGCAAGCCAGCGCCGCCCCGACGCTGGCCCGGCGCATCGCCTGGTCGAGCGGCAGCCCGGCATCGAGGCCCGCGGCCAGCACACCGGTGAAAGTGTCGCCGGCGCCTGTGGTGTCGACCGGCTGGATCGGCAGCGCCGGCACGGCGAAGTCGGTGTCGCGCCCGACCGCGATCGCCCCGGCACCGCCGAGGGTGACGACGCAGGTCAGGTCCATCCGCTGGCTGAGCGCGGTGGCCGCCGCCTGCGGGGTCGAAATGTCGAGGCCGAGGGTGCCGGCAATGGCCAGCGCCTCATGCTCGTTCACCACGAGAAGATCGAGGTCGCGCAGTGCCGATTCCGGCACCGCGGCGGCCGGGGCGACGTTGAGGATGGCGCGGCAGCCGCGGGCCCGGGCGCGCTTCAGCAGCGCCCAGTTCTGCTCCGGCGGCAATTCCATCTGCAGCACCAGCAGCGTGTCCGGGGTCAGCTGGTCATCCGGCACTTGGTCGGCCCGCACCGCCAGGTTGGCGCCACTGCCGACGGCGATGAAATTCTCCGCCTGCGCATCGACGCAGATATAGGCGACGCCGGTCGGCCGGTCGCTGGTGGCGACCAGGCTGGTGTCGATGCCGTCCTTGGCCAGGGTGGCGCGCATCACCTGGCCGAAGCCGTCGTCGCCGACCGCGCCGGCCATCGCCACCCGCGCGCCGGCCCGCGCCGCCGCCACCGCCTGGTTCGAGCCCTTGCCGCCTGGCTTGGTGACATAACCGTCGCACAGCACGGTTTCACCCGGCCGCGGCAGCGCCGCCACCACCATCACCAGATCCATGTTGATCGAGCCGAAATCCAGGATCACGCGACCAGTCCTCCCTGAGATGGCCGCGATCCTGGCGCGGCGCGGCGCGGAACGCAACGGCGCCGACGGTCGTCTTCCGCCGCGGCCCGATCCCATAATCCTGCGTCGATAGGGATGAATTCACTTTCACCCCCGGCGTGACCCGGCCCAAACTCGGTCCGGCGCAGCGGCCTGATAAAGGCCGCGCGCGGCGCAGCGGCCCATGGAAGGCCGCGCGCGAGACAGTGGAAGCTGGAGAGCGACATGGTCCATTCGGCTGCGGCACCGGATGTACACCCGCCCGTGACGGCGCAGCGCGCGGCGCCGTCGACGCGGGCGATCGTCGGCACCGTGCTGGGCAACTGGCTGGAGTTCTTC
>NZ_JBYRFX010001126.1:0-6308 GCF_057815775.1 Inquilinus sp. | reverse complement strand
GCAAGACGACCGCGCCGCAAAAACGGGGAACCGAATCTATGGACCTTCAGAAATTCACCGAGCGCAGCCAGGGTTTCCTGCAGGCGGCGCAGACCGCGGCCCTGACACGCGGCCACCAGCAGCTGCTGCCCGAGCATCTGCTCAAGGTGCTGCTCGACGATGAGGAAGGGCTGGCGGCCAATCTCATCCGCAGCGCCGGCGGTAAGCCGGAGGCGGCGTCCCAGGCCGTCGACCAGGCGTTGGCCAAGCAGCCCAAGGTCGAGGGCGGCGGCGGCCAGGTCTATATGAGCCGTGAGCTGGCGCGGGCGCTGGATCAGGCGCAGGAGCAGGCGAAGAAGGCCGGCGACCAGTTCGTCGCGGCCGAACGGCTGCTGCTGGCGCTGGCCATCGCCAAGGAGACCGGTGCGGGCGCCGCCCTGGCCAAGGCCGGGGTGACGCCGCAGACGCTGAACCATGCCATCGACGCCATGCGCAAGGGCCGCACCGCCGACAGCGCCACGGCCGAGGGCCAGTACGACGCGCTGAAGAAATACGCCCGCGACCTGACCGAGGCCGCGCGCTCCGGCAAGCTCGACCCGGTGATCGGCCGGGACGAGGAGATCCGCCGCACCATCCAGGTGCTGTCGCGCCGGACCAAGAACAACCCGGTGCTGATCGGCGAACCCGGCGTCGGCAAGACCGCGATCGTCGAAGGGCTGGCGCTGCGCATTATCAATGGCGACGTGCCGGAAAGCCTGAAGAACAAGCGCCTGCTGGCGCTCGATCTCGGCGCGCTGGTGGCCGGCGCCAAGTTCCGCGGCGAGTTCGAGGAGCGGCTGAAATCCGTGCTGCAGGAGGTGACCTCCGCCGCCGGCGAGATCGTGCTGTTCATCGACGAGATGCACCAGCTGGTCGGGGCCGGCAAGGCGGACGGCGCCATGGACGCGTCGAACATGCTGAAGCCGGCCCTGGCGCGCGGCGAGCTGCACTGCGTCGGCGCCACCACGCTCGACGAGTACCGCAAGCATGTCGAGAAGGACGCGGCGCTGGCCCGTCGCTTCCAGCCGGTCTTCGTCTCCGAGCCGACGGTCGAGGACACGATCTCGATCCTGCGCGGCCTGAAGGAGAAGTACGAGCTGCATCACGGCGTGCGCATCACCGATGGCGCGATCGTGGCGGCGGCGACGCTGTCCAACCGCTACATCACCGACCGGTTCCTGCCGGACAAGGCGATCGACCTGATCGACGAGGCCGGGGCCCGGCTGCGCATGCAGGTCGACAGCAAGCCCGAGGAGATCGAGGCGCTGGACCGGCGCACCATGCAGCTGAAGATCGAGCGCGAGGCCCTGAAGAAGGAGACCGACGCGGCGTCGAAGGACCGCCTGTCCAAGCTGGAGCAGGAGCTGGCCGAGCTGGAGGAGCAGTCGTCGTCGCTGACCGCTGCCTGGACCGCGGAGAAGGAGAAGCTGTCTGCCGCCACCAAGGTGAAGGAGCAGTTGGACCAGGCCCGCGGCGAGCTGGAGCAGGCGCAGCGCGGCGGCAACTGGGCGCGGGCGGGCGAGCTGACCTATGGCGTGATCCCGGAGCTGGAGAAGAAGCTCAAGGAGGCCGAAGCGGCGCAGGCCTCGCACATGGTGCGCGAGGAGGTGCAGCCCGACGACATCGCCGCGGTGGTCAGCCGCTGGACCGGCGTGCCGGTCGACCGGATGCTGGAGGGCGAGCGCGAAAAGCTGCTGCAGATGGAGCAGAAGCTGCGGTCGCGCGTGGTCGGGCAGGACGAGGCGATCACCGCGGTCGCCAACGCCGTGCGGCGCTCCCGCGCCGGGCTGCAGGACCCGAACCGGCCGATCGGCAGCTTCCTGTTCCTCGGGCCCACGGGTGTCGGCAAGACCGAGCTGACCAAGGCGCTGGCGGAGTTCCTGTTCGACGACGACACCGCCATGGTCCGCATCGACATGTCGGAATACATGGAGAAGCACGCGGTCAGCCGGCTGATCGGCGCGCCCCCGGGCTATGTCGGCTATGACGAGGGTGGGGCGCTGACCGAGGCGGTGCGGCGCCGGCCGTACCAGGTGATCCTGTTCGACGAGGTCGAGAAGGCGCACCCGGATGTGTTCAACGTGCTGCTGCAGGTGCTGGATGACGGCCGCCTGACCGACGGCCAGGGGCGGACGGTCGATTTCCGCAACACCCTGATCATCTTGACCTCGAATCTCGGCTCAGAGTTCCTGGCCGTGGCGGCCATTGAACGAGATGGGGGCGAACAGGGCGACAGCACGGGCGAGATCGATTTCGTCAGCCGCGAGAAGGTGCTGATGGCGGTGCGCCAGCACTTCCGGCCGGAGTTCCTGAACCGGCTGGACGAGATGATCGTGTTCCGCCGGCTCAGCCGCGAGAACATGACCGGCATCGTCACCATCCAGCTCGCCGGCCTGCGCCGGCTGCTGGAGGACCGGAAGATCACGCTGGAGGTCGACGACCGGGCCAAGGCGTGGCTGGCGGACCAGGGCTACGACCCGATCTACGGCGCGCGGCCGCTGAAGCGGGTGATCCAGCGCGAGCTGCAGAACCCGCTGGCGACGGCGATCCTGGAAGGCGGCATCGTCGACGACAGCACGGTCAAGGTCTCGGCGGGCGAGGAGGGGCTGGTGCTGCAGCCCCAGCCGCTGGCCGCGGCCGCCTGAGAGGCAGAAACGGGGAGGGGCGCTTTGGCGCCCCTCTCTTTTTGGCCGCTCACACCGCGATCTCGAACACGAAGTCGAGGAAGGCGCGCACCCGGGCCGAGGGCAGGCCGCGCGAGCGGTGATAGGCGTAGACCGGGAAGCGTTCATCCGACCAGTCGGGCAGCAGCCGGACCAGCCGGCCATCCTCCAGCAGCCGGCGCACGCTGAACTCCAACGGCTGGCCGATGCCCTGGCCACCCAGCATGGCGCCGATCAGGCTGCCGGAATCATTGACCGTCAGCCGGCCCTTGACCGGTACGGCCAGCACCTCCGCCTTGCGCCGGAACTCCCAGCCATAGGGACGGCCGGTGGCGGCATCCCGCACCAGCACGCATTCATGGCCGTCGCGGACCAGATCGTCCGGATGGCGCGGCCGGCCGTGCCGTTCGACATACTCCGGCGTGGCGCAGGTCAGCACCCGGGTCTCCAGCAGCAGGCGGCTGTTCAGGCCGGACGGTTCGGGCTCGCCAAAGCGCACCGCGACATCCAGCCCTTCGGCCACCAGGTCGCCGATGCGATCGCGCACCATCAGGTCCAGCTCCAGCTCGGGATACCGGGCCATGAAGCCGGCCAGGCGCGGCGCCAGCACGTCATGGCCGAAGGCGGCATCGGTGTTGACCCGCAGCCGGCCACGCACGGCCGTGGCGCCACCCGATGCCTCGGCTGCGCGCTCGGCGATGCCGGTCAGATGCGGCATCACCCCTTCGTAGAAGCGGCGCCCGTCCTCGGTCAGCGTGATCGCCCGCGGCGTGCGGTCGAACAGGCGCACGCCCAGCCGCGCCTCCAGCCGGGCGACGGCGCGGCTGACGCCGGACTGGGTCAGGCCCAGGCTGTCCGCCGCCCGCACGAAGCTGCCGGCCTCGACCACCGCGGCCAGGGCGGAGATGCCGCCGAGCAGGCGGCCGTCGAAATCCATGAAGCGCGACTTCCAGTCATCGAAATGATGCCAACTATGCGCTCGTGTCGTGGTGGGTCAAGCCATAGGGTCTGCCGGCGCGGCGATGGTGCCGCGGTTCAGGAGATCCAAGATGTCCAACATCGACGGCAAGGTCATTGCCATCACCGGCGCCTCCAGCGGCATCGGCGAGGCCACCGCCCGCCACTTCGCCAAGGCCGGCGCCCGGGTCATGCTCGGCGCCCGCCGCCTGCACCGGCTCGAGGTGGTGGCCGACGAGATCCGCCGGGCCGGCGGCCAGGCGGCGCTGCAGCGCCTTGATGTCACCAGCCGCGCGGATATGGAAGCCTTCGTCCAGGCCGCCGTGTCGCAGTTCGGCCGGCTGGACGTGATCATCAACAATGCCGGGGTGATGCCGCTGTCCCCGGTCGCGGACCTCAAGGTCGAGGAATGGGACCGGATGGTCGACGTCAATCTCAAGGGCGTGCTGTACGGCGTCGCCGCGGCGCTGCCGGTGTTCCAGGCCCAAGGGTCCGGCCACATCGTTAACGTCACCTCGATCGCCGACCGCCGCGTGGTCGCCACCGCCGCGGTCTATTCGGCGACGAAATATGCGGTGCGGGCCTTTTCCGAAGGGCTGCGGCAGGAAATCGGCGGGTCCGTCCGGGTCACGGTGGTGGCGCCCGGCGCCACGGAATCGGAGCTGGCCAACGGCATCTCCGACCCGGAGCTGCGGCGGGCGGCGATCGAGGATTACCGCCGCGAGCTGATCCCGGCCGACGCCATCGCCCAGGCGATCGCCTATGCCGTCGGCCAACCGGCGACAGTCGATGTCAACGAGGTGGTGGTCCGCCCCACCGCCCAGGCCTATTGAGGGGATGGTCATGACAGACGCCGACATCATCGGCATGTGGGTGACCGCCGACGGCCAGATCCGGCTCGAACTGCTGGCCGGCGGCCGCTACGACGAGGCACGTGGCAGCCAGCGCAGCGCCTATACCGGGGCCTACACCCTGCGCGATGGCACGCTACACTTCGTCGACGATTCCGGCTTCGCCGCCGTCGGAACCATCATCGACGGGGTGCTGGAAGTCGACGGCGACCGCTTCCGCCGGGAACGGGCGCTGGTCTGACCGGCGCGCCGGCCTATCATCCCTGGGATCGACCGAGGAGAAGGACGGCATGATCCGCATCGACCATCTCGACCACCTGGTGCTGACCGTGGCCAGCATCGACGCCACCTGCGATTTCTATGTCCGGGTGCTGGGCATGACGGCGGAGACCTTCGGCCAGGACCGCACGGCACTGCGCTTCGGCGAGCAGAAGATCAACCTGCACCAGGCTGGCCGCGAATTCGAGCCGAAGGCACTGTGGCCCACGCCGGGATCGGCCGATCTGTGTTTCATCGCCGCGACGCCGCTGGCCGAAATGGTGGCGCATCTCCAGGCACTTGGCATCGCGATCGAGGAGGGGCCGGTCGGCCGCACCGGGGCGACCGGGCCGATCCGCTCGGTTTATCTCCGAGATCCCGATGCCAACCTGATCGAGATCTCGAACCCGGTCTGAGGCCGGGGCCCGGCCTGAGGCGGCAAGGTCACGCCTGGCCCTGGAACCGTTCGACCAGCCAGCGTGTGGCCGGCCCGGGCGGCGTGTCGGCCCGATGCACGGCGTAGAATGGGTACAGGTTGTCCCGCCAGTCCGGCAGGTCGAGTTCCACCAGCCGGCCGGCCGCGATGTCGTCGCGGACCACGGGGACGGGCATGCTGCCCCAGCCGACCCCGGCCAGCAGCAGCGCTTGCTTGGACCCGAGATCGGCCAGCCGCCATGTCCGGGTGGCCAGGACGCCGAAATCCGCCCCCTGGGTCAGGGGCGAACGATCGGTCAGGACCAGCTGGACGTGGTTGCGCGTCGCACCGGCAAGGTGCCCGCGATGGGCCGCCAGCGGATGGAACGGAGCGGCGACCGGCACCAGCCGCACGCCGCCGATCCGCATCCGCTCGGTTCCGCCGACGGCTGCCAGCGGGCCGCTGATGCCGAGCATGGCCGTGTGGTCGAGCACCAGCTGGGTCACGGCGCCCAGCGCCTCGACATGCAGCCGCAGTGGCACGGTGGGGAACGCCACCTGGAAGGCCTGCAGCGCGTCGACCAGCCGCTCCGTCGGCAGCATGACGTCGACGGCGATCGCCACCTCCGGCTCCAGCCCCTCCAGCAGACCCAGCACCCGGGTGCGTAGCGTGTCGATGCCCAGCACCACGGCGCGGGCCTCGGCCAGCACGGCGCGGCCGGCCGGGGTCAGGGTCGGCTTCCGCGTCGTCACCCGGTCGAACAGCGGCAGGCCGAGCTGAGATTCGAGATTGTCGATGGCATAGGTGACGGCCGAGGTGGCGCGGTTCAGCCGCCGTGCCGCCGCGGCGAAGCTGCCCGCCTCGACCACGGCGAGAAGCACCTGCAGCTGGTCGATCGTGGGTGTGCCGGGGTCGGTCATTTCTGAGAATCTGAAAAGGGCGTTCAGTATTATCCGGATTTTCCGAAATCTGAAGCCGCCATAAGGTCCGCAACCTTCGTCACGTTTTGCGGCAGAAAGACCCTTCCATGACCCCCTCGACCTCCTGGCCGCCGGCCTTCGGGCGGCTGCTGATCGCCATCCTGTTCCTGCTCAGCGGCCTGTCCAAGATCGCGGCCCCGGCTGCCATCATCGGCTATATCGGCTC
>NZ_JBYRFX010001125.1:0-1583 GCF_057815775.1 Inquilinus sp. | reverse complement strand
GGGCCGGCGGCTCAACTGCTGGTCAGCTTCGACAGGTCCAGCGGCAGGGACCGCAGCCGCTGGCCGGTCGCGGCGAACACCGCATTGCCGACCGCCGGCGCCAGCCCCGGCACGCCGGGTTCGCCGATGCCGGTCGGGGCTTCGGCCGAGGGCACGATGTGGACCTCGACCTTCGGCATCTCCGACATCCGCGTCGGCTCATAGGTGTCGAAATTGGCCTGCTCGACCTCGCCGTCCTTCAGCGTGATCTTGTTGCGCAGGACCACCGACAGGGCGAAGCCGACCGAGCCTTCGACCTGGGCCCGGATGACGTCGGGGTTGACCGCGATGCCGCAATCGACGGCGGCCACGACACGATCGACCTTCAACGTGCCGTCCTTGATCGAGACCTCGGCGACCGTCGCGACATAGGTGCCGAAGGACTGGTGCACGGCGACGCCGCGCCCGCTGCCCGCCGGCATCGGCTTGCCCCAGCCCGCCTTGTCCGCCACCAGGGCCAGCACGCCGATGTGGCGCGGCTGGTCGCGCAGCAGTGCTGTGCGGAAGGCGACCGGGTCCTGGCCGGCGGCATGCGCCAGCTCATCGACCACGGTCTCGACCGCATGGGCGGTGTGGGTGTGGCCGACCGACCGCCACCACAGCACCGGCACGCCCTCCTTGGCGTTGTGCACCGTCGCGGTCAGGTCCGGCACGGCGTAGGCGGTGTCCGACGCGCCTTCGATGCTGGTGGCGTCGATGCCGTCCTTCACCGCGAAGGCCTCGAAGGCGGTGCCGATCATGATCGATTTGGCAACCACGGTGTGGTCCCAGCCGCTGATGCCGCCGGCCGAGTCCACCCCGGCGCGGACCTTGTGATAGGCCATCGGCCGGTAATAGCCGGCCTTCATGTCGTCCTCGCGCGTCCGCATCAAATGGATCGGCGTCTTCATGCCGGTCGCCTTGACGATCATCGCCGTCTCGGCCGCGTAATCCGCGGTCGGGGTGGCGCGCCGGCCGAAGGAGCCGCCGGTGAAGGTCGAATTGATCGTCACCTGCTCCGGCTTCAGGCCGAGGATGGCGGCGATCGTCGCCTGCTCCACGGTCTGGAACTGCGACCCGGCCCACCACACCGCGCCGTCGGCCGTCGGCTCCAGCACGCCGTTCAGCGGCTCCATCGGTGCATGGGCGAGGTACGGGAACTCGAACTCCACCTCGACCACCTTGGCCGCCTTCTTCAGCGCCGCCTCGGTGTCGCCACGCTTGACCGCGGTCAGGCCCGGCGTCTGCGCCGCGGTCTTGTAGCCGGCCATGATCGCGTCGGTGGACTGGCCTTCGCCGGTGGCCGCATCCCACTCGACCTTCAGCGCCTCGCGCCCCTTCATCGCCGACCAGGTGTCCTGGGCCACGACGGCGACGCCGGTCGGGATCGTCACAACGTCGACCACGCCCGGCACCTGCTTGGCCGCCGTGGCGTCGACGCTCTTGGGCGTGCCGCCGAAGCGGGGCGGGTGGGCGACCAGCGCGGTCAGCTGGCCGGGGCGCCGGACGTCGATCGAGAAGCCGGCCTTGCCGGTGATCTTGGCCGGCGTGTCCAGCCGCGGCAC
>NZ_JBYRFX010001124.1:0-3409 GCF_057815775.1 Inquilinus sp. | reverse complement strand
TCATGCACCGGCGCCAGATCGCCATCCATCGAGAACACGCCGTCGGTGGCGATCAGGCAGTGCTCGTGCTTGTGGCGCTTGGCCTGCAGCAGCTCGGCCAGATGGGCCAGGTCGTTGTGGCGGAACACGGCGACGTGCGAGCCGGCCAGCTTGGCCCCGGTCCAGATGCAGGAATGCACCAACTCGTCGACCAGGATCAGGTCGTTCTCGCCGACCAGCGTCGGGATGATGCCGGCATTGGCAAGGTAGCCGGAGCCGAAGACGCAGGCGGCCTCGGCGCCCTTCAGCGCGGCCAGCCGGCCTTCCAGCTCCTCCAGCAGCGGATGGTTGCCGGTGACGAGGCGCGAGGCGCCGGCGCCGGTGCCGTAGCGCGCGATCGCCGCCTGCGCCGCCGCCTTCACCGCCGGGTGCTGGCTGAGGTTCAGGTAATCGTTGCAACAGAAGGACAACAGCCGCCGGCCGTGGCGCAGGATGGTGAGTCCATCCTCGCGCTCGGTCGGCTGCAGCGTGCGCAACAGGCTGCGGGAGGCCAGCGAGCGAAGCTTTCCGGTGGCGAAATCGTCGAGGGAATTCATGCTGATGATCGTGATCGTTCCGGGGCCGGCTGGCAGAGCCGGCTTGACGTGGCCGGCCGGGACAGTAGCTTCGGCACCATTCGGGTGCAATTGCACCTCTGCAGAGAGCTCCGACCGATGAACACTCTGGCCCGGCAGACGACCTCGACCCAGCCAATCGTGCCGCCGGCTTCGGTGCCGCTGGGGACGGTGCACAGCAACTGGACGGTGGATGAGATCCGCGCCCTGTTCGCCCTGCCCTTCCCCGAGCTGATCTACCAGGCGCAGACCGTGCACCGCATGCGGTTCAACCCGGCGGAGGTCCAGCTGTCGCAGCTGCTGTCGATCAAGACCGGCGGCTGCCCCGAGGATTGCGCCTATTGCCCACAGGCCGCGCAGTTCGAGACCGGCGTCAACGCCTCCAAGCTGATGGAGGTCGAGAAGGTGCTGGCCGAGGCCCGTGCCGCGCGCGATGGCGGCGCCACCCGCTTCTGCATGGGGGCCGCCTGGCGGTCGCCCAAGGACCGCGACATCGACAAGGTCTGCGCCATGGTCGAAGGCGTCCGCGCCATGGGCATGGAGACCTGCATGACGCTGGGCATGCTGACCCCGGACCAGGCCGGCCGGCTGAAGGAATCGGGCCTCGACTACTACAACCACAACCTCGACACCTCGCCGGAATTCTATGGCGAGATCATCACCACCCGGACCTACCAGGACCGGCTGGACACCCTGTCCCATGTCCGCGACGCCGGCATTTCCGTATGCTGCGGCGGCATCGTCGGCCTGGGCGAATCGATCACCGACCGCGCCTCGCTGATCCACAGCCTGGCCTCGCTGCCGGTGCATCCGGAAAGCGTGCCGATCAACCTGCTGGTCCAGGTCGAAGGCACGCCGCTGGCCGGCAGCGACCGGGTGCATCCGATCGACTTCGTCCGCACCATCGCCGTGGCCCGCATCGTCATGCCGGCCTCGAAGGTCCGCCTGTCCGCGGGCCGTGAGGACATGACCGACGAGATGCAGGCGCTGTGCTTCGTCGCCGGCGCCAACTCGATCTTCTGCGGTGCCAAGCTACTGACCACGCCGAATCCGGGCGAGGATCGCGACATGGCGCTGCTGGACCGCCTCGGCATGGTGCCGGAAGCCTCACCGATGACAGTCGCCGATGCCTGAGCAGCCGTGCTGGCTGGCAAAAGGCTGGCCACACATCTGGCTGCCCTATGCCCAGATGAAGCATGCCCCGGTGCCGCTGGCGGTGGCATCGACGTCGGGCGTGCGCATCCGCCTGGAAGACGGGCGCGAACTGATCGATGGCATCGCCAGCTGGTGGACCGCCTGCCACGGCTACAACCACCCGCACATCCGCCAGGCCGTTGAACGGCAGCTGGCCACGCTGCCGCATGTCATGTTCGGCGGGCTGGCGCATGAGCAGCCCTATCGCCTGGCCGCCCGCCTGGCCGCGCTGCTGCCCGGCGATCTCGACCGTGTGTTCTTCACCGAATCCGGCTCGGTCTCGGTCGAGGTCGCGATCAAGATGGCGGTGCAGTACGGGCTGAACCGCGGCCGGCGGGGCCGGGCGAAGATCCTGGCCTTCCGCGGCGGCTATCACGGCGACACCATCGCCACCATGGCCGTCTGCGACCCCGAGGAGGGCATGCACAGCCATTTCGGCGGGCTGCTGCCGGAGAATGTGATCGCCGACCTGCCGCGTGATGAGGCGAGCCTGGCGGCGCTCGACACGCTGCTGCAGCAGCGGGGTCACGAGATCGCGGCGATCCTGGTCGAACCGCTGGTCCAGGGCGCCGGCGGCATGCTGTTCCATGCGCCGGAGGTGTTGCGCCGGCTGCGCGATCTGGCCGACCGGCACGATCTGCTGCTGATCTTCGACGAGATCTTCACCGGATTCGGCCGCACCGGCACGATGTTCGCCTGCCAGCAGGCCGGCGTGGTGCCCGATATCCTCACGCTGTCCAAGGGCCTGACCGGCGGCACGCTGCCGCTGGCGGCGACGGTCGCCAGTGCCCGCGTGTTCGACGGCTTCTGGTCGGACGACCCCGGCCATGCCCTGATGCACGGCCCGACCTATATGGGCACGGCGCTGGGCTGCGCCGCCGCCAACGCCACGCTGGACCTGTTCGAGACCGAGCCGCGGCTGCAGCAGGTGGCGGCGATCGAGGCCCAGCTGCGGCGAGAGCTGGAACCCTGCCGCAGCCTGCCGGGCGTGCGCGACGTCCGCGTGCTCGGCGCCATCGGCGTGGTCGAGCTGGAGGCGATCCGCGACCTGGCGGCCCTCAAGCGCCGCTTCGTCGAGGCCGGCGTCTGGGTCCGGCCGTTCCGCAACATCGTCTACCTGACCCCCGCCTTCACCATCGCGCCGGACGAGCTGTCGGTGCTGACCGGCGCAATCCACAGAGTGCTGGGAGAGGGCTGAGGCTGTCAGCCATCCATTTCGATGTCATTGCCGGGCTTGGCCCGGCAATCCAGGAAATGTCGACAGTCTCTGGATGCCCGGATCAAGGCCGGGCATGACAGTTGGGGGTGGCTCCGGCCTATCCTGGCCGAAAGCCGACAGTCACCGCGGCCGCTGCATGCTGAAGATCGTGTCCAGCACGCCATACTCCATGTAGCCGAGGCGAGAGATGGCACGGCGGGCGGACAGGTCGATCCGGCCATCGACGATCACGGCGTCATCGATGTAGATGCCGGGTGCGATCGTGATCGGCGAGGTGGTCGGCATCTACATCGATGACGCCGTGATCGTCGATGGCCGGATCGACCTGTCCGCCCGCCGTGCCATCTCTCGCCTCGGCTACATGGAGTATGGCGTGCTGGACACGATCTTCAGCATGCAGCGG
>NZ_JBYRFX010001123.1:0-5532 GCF_057815775.1 Inquilinus sp. | reverse complement strand
TCCGGATAGTCCGGCTGGCGCCGCGGCATGCCGGCCAGGCCCAGGAAATGCTGCGGGAAGAAGGTCAGGTTGACGCCGATGAACGTCATCCAGAAGTGGATCTTGCCCCAGGTCTCGGGGTACTGCCGGCCCGACATCTTGCCGATCCAGTAGTAGAAGCCGCCGAAGATCGAGAACACCGCGCCCAGCGACAGCACGTAATGGAAGTGCGCGATGACGTAGTAGGTGTCGTGCAGGGCGGTGTCGATGCCGGCATTGGCCAGCACGACGCCGGTGACGCCGCCGACGGTGAACAGGAAGATGAAGCCGATCGCCCACAGCATCGGCGTCTTGAACTCGATCGACCCGCCCCACATCGTCGCAATCCACGAGAAGATCTTGATGCCGGTCGGCACCGCGATGATCAGGGTGGCGGCGGTGAAGTAGGCGCGGGTGTCGACGTCGATGCCGGTGGTGAACATGTGGTGCGCCCACACGACGAAGCCGACGACGCCGATCGCGACCATGGCATAGGCCATGCCGAGATAGCCGAACACCGGCTTCTTCGAGAAGGTCGACACGATGTGGCTGATCATGCCGAAGCCCGGCAGGATCATGATGTAGACCTCGGGGTGCCCGAAGAACCAGAACAGGTGCTGGAACAGGATCGGGTCGCCGCCGCCCTCAGGCTTGAAGAAGCTGGTGCCGAAGTTGCGGTCGGTGATCAGCATCGTGATGGCGCCGCCGAGCACCGGCACGGCCAGCAGCAGCAGGAACGCGGTCACCAGCATGGCCCAGACGAACAGCGGCATCTTGTGCAGCGTCATGCCCGGGGCGCGCATGTTGAAGATGGTGGTGATGAAGTTCACCGCACCCAGGATCGACGACGCGCCGGCCAGATGCAGGGCGAAGATCGCCATGTCGACCGACGGGCCAGGCTGCCCGGCCTCGGACAGCGGCGGGTAGATGGTCCAGCCGGTGCCGGCGCCCTGGCCGACGAAGGCCGAGCCGACCAGCAGGCAGAAGGCGGGGACCAGCAGCCAGAACGAGATGTTGTTCAGGCGCGGGAAGGCCATGTCGGGCGCGCCGATCATCAGCGGCACGAACCAGTTGCCGAAGCCGCCGATCATCGCGGGCATGACCGTGAAGAAGATCATGATCAGGCCGTGGGCCGTCACGATCACGTTCCATTCCTGGCCGCCGGACAGGAACTGCAGGCCCGGATTCTGCAGCTCGAGCCGCATGATCAGCGAGAACACGCCGCCGACCAGACCCGCGCAGATCGCGAAGATCAGGTACAGCGTGCCGATGTCCTTGTGGTTGGTCGAAAACAGCCAGCGGGTGAAGAAACCCGGCTTGTGGCCGTGGTGGTCGTCGTGACCATGTTCGTGCGCATCGGCGTGAGCCATCGTGTCAACCTCTCCCCCATTCGGGGCCTTGCCTGTCGGGGCCGCCGGCCCCGAGTGGGATCAATGACCGGCCAGGGCCAGCTTGGTGGTCGCCTGGGCCTGGTCCCAGGTCATGGTCAGAAGCTTGGGCTTCTCGGCCGGGTTGGGGCCGACCTTCTCGATGACCCACTTGTCGAACTCCTCGCGGCTGACCGCGTGGACTTCGATCGGCATATAGGCGTGGTCGGTGCCGCACAGCTGCGAGCACTGGCCGAAATAGACGCCGGGCTTGTCGATGCGGACCCAGGTCTCGTTGGTCCGGCCGGGCACCGCGTCCTTCTTCACGCCGAAGGCGGGGATGGCCCAGGAATGGATCACATCGCCGGCGGTGGTCAGGATCTGGATGTCGGTGTCGACCGGCAGCACCACCGGGTTGTCGACCGACAGCATCCGCACCTGGCCCGGCTTCAGGTCTTCGTCCTTGATGCCGTAGCTGGTGTATTCCGCGACCTTCTGGTCCGGATACTCATAGCCCCAGTACCACTGGTAGCCATGGGCGATCAGCGTCATCTCGGGCTTGGGGGTGACGTCGCCGTAGTAGAGCAGCCGGAAGGACGGCACCACGATCGCCAGCAGGATCAGCACCGGGGCGATGGTCCACACCACCTCGATGATGGTGTTGTGCGCGGTCTTCGACGGCACCGGGTTGCGCTTGGCGCTGAAGCGCCACATCACATAGACCAGGAGGCCCAGGACGAAGACGGTCAGGACGGTGATGATGACCAGGAGCAGGTCATGGAACGTGTCCATCCTCTCCCGCACCGGCGACGCCGCCTGCTGGAAGCCCATTTCCCAATTGCGGGGCGGGCCGTCGGCGAAGGCCGTACCGGTGCCGAGGAGTAGCAGCGCCGACGCGCCTGCCAGAGATCCACGCAGTCTGCCCGATCGCATGCCGTGCTGCTCTTTCGTTATCTTTGACGTTCCCATGGCCCTATGCCGGCGTTCGCCGTCTTCGAAGCTCGTCCGGCCTTATACCGGCGGAACGGGAAGGGTTGAAGCCCCCATGAGACCCAGTGCCGCACGAAGTCGGATCGAATGCAACTTGCGGGATGTCCGGGCCCTCCCACCGGGGCGGGTCCGGACATCCCGCAAGCCTTCAACACTCGCTTGGCCGGAAAATACATCGCGGCACGAGGGGCAACAACCACCGTCCTCCCCGGGGCACCGCACAAATGGTCGCATCCTCTTGAATCGCCGAGTCGCGGCGGCGCCGGACAGGGGGTGTTTCGGCGGCTGCCGCGGTACTATCTCTTGGAGTCCCGATCCGTTGCTGCGGAAGCCAAAGCATGAGCGCCATCGACCAGACCGACGACCTGTTCTTCACCCAGGCCGGGCTGGACCGTGCCCGGCTGGAGCGACTCGTGAACGACAGCCTGCAGGGCGCCGACGACGGCGAGCTGTTCCTGGAATACGTCCAGTCCGAAGGGCTGAGCTGGGATGACGGCAAGCTGAAGAGCGCCAGCTTCGACACCAGCCAGGGCTTCGGCATGCGGGCGGTGGCGGGCGAGACCACCGGCTACAGCCATGCCTCGATCCTGACGGAAGAGGCGGTGAAGCGGGCCGGCGCCACGGTGGCCGCGGTGCGGGCCGGCCATGGCGGCACCCTGGCCGAGCCGCCGCAGGGCACCAACCGGCAGCTCTACACCGACGCCAACCCGCTGTCGGCGGTGCCGTTCGAGACCAAGGTCAACCTGCTGGCCGCGATCGACGCCTATGCCCGCGGCAAGGATCCGCGGGTGCGCCAGGTCAGCGCCTCGATCAGCGGCAGCTGGCAGGCGGTGCGGATCATCCGTGCCGATGGCCGGCATGCCGCCGACATCCGGCCGCTGGTGCGGGTCAATGTCTCGGTCGTGGTCGGCGATGGCGACCGGATGGAAAGCGGCAGCTACGGCGCCGGCGGCCGCACCGGCTATGATTTCTATCTCGAGCCGGCGCAGTGGCAGGCGGCGGCGGACGAAGCGCTGCGCCAGGCCCTGGTGCGGCTCGACGCCGAGGACGCCCCGGCCGGAGAGATGACGGTGGTGCTCGGCGCCGGCTGGCCCGGCATCCTGCTGCACGAGGCGATCGGCCACGGCCTCGAAGGCGACTTCAACCGCAAGAAGACCTCGGCCTTCTCCAGCCTGATGGGCCAGCGCGTGGCCTCGCCCGGCGTCACCGTGATCGATGACGGCACCTTGCCGGACCGGCGCGGCAGCCTGACGGTCGACGACGAGGGCACGCCGACCCGCAGCACCACGCTGATCGAGGACGGCATCCTGGTCGGCTACATGCAGGACCGGATGAACGCCCGGCTGATGGGCATGCCCGCCACCGGCAACGGTCGGCGGCAGAGCTATGCCCACCACCCGATGCCGCGGATGACCAACACCATCATGCTCGGCGGCGACAAGCCGCCGGAGGAGATCCTGGCCTCGGTCAAGCGCGGCCTCTACGCCGTCAATTTCGGCGGCGGCCAGGTCGACATCACCAACGGCAAGTTCGTGTTCTCCGCCTCCGAGGCCTACATGATCGAGGACGGCAAGATCGGCGCCGCGGTCAAGGGCGCGACCCTGATCGGCAACGGCCCCGACGCGCTGACCAAGGTGTCGATGGTGGGTAATGATATGGCGCTCGACCCCGGCATCGGCACTTGCGGCAAGGAAGGCCAGGGCGTGCCGGTCGGCGTCGGCCAGCCCACCCTGCGGATCGACGGGCTGACGGTGGGCGGCACCCGCGCCTGACCGGGCCTGCCAATCGGATCGATCAGCCGCGGCCCCCGGGCCGCGGCTTTTCTTTGTGCGCCGCAATAGCCGCTTCGCTGCGGTCGTTGATGAAGGTCGGTCACTTCATATCAGGATATGCAAAACCCTAATCGTTATATGGCTCAATTAGGTCGGATGATTGTTCTGTTGGAAACATCATGGATTTGTAAGGTGCCCTGTTCCGCTTGATTAATTTCATGTCATGTGGCGTCATAAGTGAGATACCTCATTTGCGGTATCGATTTTGAGAATCATTATTTCTGGAGGCCGCTGTGCGGATTCCCTTTTGCTTTTTGATTGGTGCGGCAGTCGCGTTCATTCTGCCCAGCAGCGCCGTTATGGCGGCGACGGCAACCACGACTATGGCCGTGACGGCAACAGTGCTGAAATTCTGCACCGTGGTGGCGACGCCGATGGCCTTCGGCAACTACACCAGCTCGACCGATGCCATCAGTACATCGACCATCACCGTGACCTGCACCTCCGGCACCACCTATGACATCGGCCTCGATGCCGGCGGTACATCCGGGGCCACGGTGACCACGCGCCAGATGCGGGGCACGGTCGCCACCACCGCCCGGCTGAACTATTCCCTGTACAGCGAACCGACCCGCACCACGAACTGGGGCAACACCGTCGGCACCGACACGGTGCATCTCACCGCCGGCGTCACCCCCACCGTGTCCACGGTCTACGGCAAGGTCCTGGCCGGCCAGTTCTCCACCCCCGACGCTTACACCGACCTGGTCAACGTCACCGTCACTTACTGACCGGGGGCGGCCGATGACGGCAATTCGGCTGCGCCTGATCCTGATCGCGGCGGCCTTCGCCGCCCTGTGCCCCGGCATCGGCGATGCCTGGGCCGGGGGGCTGGAGGTCGCGCCGCTCGGGGTCGATTTCAACGCGGGCCAGATGGCCCAGACCCTCACCGTGACCAACCGGGCCGACACGCCGGCGACGGTGCAGCTGCGCACCTTCACCTGGTCGCAGCCCGGCGGGACGGACCAGCTGGCGCCGACTGGCGCCCTGGTGGCCAGTCCGCCGATCGTCACCATCCCGCCGGGGCGGGAACAGGTGATCCGCGTGCTGTTGCGCGGGGCGCCATCCGGTGCGGCGGAACAGGGATACCGGCTGACGATCGACGAGATCCCGGTGCTGGTGCCGGGCAAGATCAATGTGGCCCTGCACCTGTCGCTGCCGATCTTCGTGTCCGGCGCGGCGCCGGGCCAGGCCCAGATCGCCTGGTCGGCCCGGCCGGCCGGCGCCGGCGCGATCGAGGTGGTGGCCCGCAACAGCGGCACGCGGCACGCCAAGTTCGGCGGCCTGACCGTCAGCACCCGCGGGGGTGGCGGCAGCGCCGCCGT
>NZ_JBYRFX010001122.1:0-2333 GCF_057815775.1 Inquilinus sp. | reverse complement strand
CCAACGAGGTCAGCCGCGTCATCGACGATTACGCGGAGACGGCCGGCGCCCGCTGGCGCCAGATCCGTGCCCGCAGCGGCCAGCAGCCGGGCGACCCGGTGCGCGCCGCCGCCGCCATCATCCAGGTGGCCGAATCGCCGGAACCGCCGCTGCGCCTGCTGCTCGGCAAGGCCGCCGTCGCCGGCGCCCATGGCAAGATCGAGGCGCTGCGCCGCGATTTCGAGGCCTGGGCCAAGGTCAGCGAAGCCGCCGATTTCCCGGAATCCTGAGTCCATCGGGCCCACCAGACAGGAAGACGATCATGACCACCCATCCCGTGCTCCAGCCCGGACGCGTCGCCGTCATCACCGGCGCCGCCGGCGGCATCGGCTTGGCCGCCGCCAAGCGATTCGCCAAGATCGGCCTCAAGGTCGTGCTGGCCGACCTGCCCGGCGAGGCGCTGGACCGCGCCGCGGTCGAGGTGGCGGAAATCGCGGCCGGCGGCCCGCCCGATGTCCGCGCCGTGCCGACCGACGTGTCCAGCCTGGAGCAGGTGGAGGCGCTGCGCGATGCCGCCCTCGACGTGTTCGGCACGGTCGACGTGCTGATGAACAACGCCGGCATCGGCCAGGGCGGCGGCCCGTGGGAGAATTACGACCGCTGGCGTCAGGTGCTGGACGTCAACCTCTTCGGCATCATCCACGGCGTCCAGGCCTTCACCCCGACCATGATCGGGCAAGGCGGCGACGGGCTGATCATCAACACCGGGTCGAAGCAGGGCATCACCACCCCGCCGGGCGACACCGCCTACAACGTCTCCAAGGCCGGGGTGAAGGCGCTGACCGAAGGGCTGGCGCATGCGCTGCGCGAGACCGAAGGCTGTGGCATCACCGCCCATCTGCTGATCCCCGGCTACACCTTCACCGGCATCACCGCCCGCGGCGCGACCGAGAAGCCGGCGGCGGCCTGGAGCGCCGACGAGGTGGTCGACTTCATGCTCGATGCGCTCGGCCGTGGCGATTTCTACATCCTGTGCCCCGACAACGACGTCACCCGGCCGGTCGACGAGAAGCGCATCCGCTGGGCGGCCGAGGACATCATCCACAACCGCCCGGCCCTGTCGCGCTGGCACCCCGACCACAAGGCCGATTTCGCGGCGTACATGGCCAAGGGCGATTAGACAGCATCGCGGTTTGGGTTCGCGCCTGCGAGCCCAACCCGCAAACTCCCCACACCGTCATTGCGAGCGCAGCGAAGCAATCCATCGGGCAGCCCGAACCGGCGCCATGGATTGCGTCGTCGGCTTCGCCTCCTCGCAATGACGGCGGATAAGGGTCACAACTCGTTCATTGTGCCCGTCCGGGCGATTCGTTCATGATCTGTTCATGAGCATCGCCCCAATCTCCCCCACGCCAGCCGAACCGGCCGACCCAGGCCGGGCGCTGGCGTTGAAGCAGATCCAGCGGCTGGACCGGCTGGCCGAGATGGCGATGGAGCAGGCCGAGGTGATGCACACCGAGGTTATAGCTCCGGTGCCGGACGACGCCGCGAAGCCCGACCCGGCCGCGATCCGCACCCGGATCACGGAGGCCAGGACCGCGTTCCAGCGCCAAGCCCGGGTGGTGGCCCAGATCACGGCGGTGCAGTCCCGCATCGCCCGCATTCTCTACGGGCCGCAGCAGGCAGCCCCGGCCACACGTGCCGAAGCCGCCGACGAGGTGCGCAAGCAATGGCGCACGCGCCGGGTCAAATGCATCGTCGAAGAGGCAATTGTCCAGCGCGAGCCGGTGAACCCCCATCCCCTGGTGTTCAAGCTGCGGGGCCGGCTCGCGGGGCTCGATCCCGATCTGGACCCGGATTTCCAGGGCCACCCCCTGGGCGCGACCGTCGCCCTGATCTGCCGGGGCCTGGGCCTCAAGCCCGACTGGTCGCAATGGGCCCAGGAGGATTGGGCCCTGGCCGAGGCCCGCGACCGGGCGCCGGGTTCGCCCTATGCCAGGCCGGCCGGCGAGGCAGCCGAACTCCAGACCAGCAGCCCATCCCCGCCCGACACAGGTTGAAATGTAGGTGACGGGCTGTGTTTTACGTTGCCTCTCCCGCTTGCGGGAGAGGTCGGAGACGCGAAGCGGCTCCGGGTGAGGGCTCTCTCCCGCCGCCCGTGCCCGGCCCCTCACCCGGTCTCGTTGCGCGAGCCCGACCTCTCCCCGCACAACGGGGCGAGGCAAGAAAAGAGCCGGATGGGCGGTCCTCCTGCCCTCAGGCCTTGATGCCCAGCCGCTCCACCTCGGCGGCGGTGTCGCGCCATTCCTGGGCGTAGTCGACATCCTGGTAGTTCTCGAACCACGGGCCGCCGC
>NZ_JBYRFX010001121.1:0-4023 GCF_057815775.1 Inquilinus sp. | reverse complement strand
TGGATGCCCCAGCCGATCGTGGCGCCGGCCGCCTTCAGCCCGATGGCCGCGGCGGCGAGCACCAGGAAGGAGGCGACGATGCCGGCGGCGGTGGCCAGCAGGCCCAGCCGCTGCCGCCGCGGTGTCTGGCCGCCGGCCTTCACGATCGACAGCAGCTTCAGCGACAGCACCGGCAGCTCGCAGGGCA
Source organism: Inquilinus sp. (assembly GCF_057815775.1). NCBI lineage: Bacteria > Pseudomonadati > Pseudomonadota > Alphaproteobacteria > Rhodospirillales > Rhodospirillaceae > Inquilinus > Inquilinus sp. The sequence goes on along the minus strand of NZ_JBYRFX010001121.1, from coordinate 3,836 downwards.
TCAGGTTCAGGATCAGCCCGCCCAGCACCGCCACGCCCAGGATGGCCATCCAGGCGGCGGCATCGATCGGTGCCGCCGCGGCCGCAATCATCGGCCCGATGGTGGGCTTGGCCTCGACGCTGCGCGGGCCGTCGACCAGGGTCAGCGTGACCGGGCTGCCGGCCAGGGCGGTGGGCGGATCGCCCGCCTGGACCCGGTCGATCTGGGCGACCAGCCTGCGGCCGCCATCGCTGGTCGTGATCCGCGGGGCGGCGAAGGCGTCGCCCGGCGCACCCTCGACGAAGATGTCAGGCGCGGCGAAGGGCTCGCGCGCCGTCGCCTCGACCTGCAGCCCCTTGTCGGTGGCAGACACGGTGCCGATCGTCAGGCCGGCGGCGCTGCCGTCGCCGGGCACCGCATTGTCGAAGCGGTCGATCAGGTTGGCGGATTCGGGGTCGGGCGTTGCCGGGCCGGCCGGCAAGTCGAGCGCGAAGTGGAAATTGGCCGGGATGCAGATGTCGCTGCACACCAGAACGGTCGCCGCCAGTTCCAGATGCTGTCCCTGCCCCGGCTGCAACGCCGGCAGGGTCAGCGGGAACACCACCTCGGTCTCGTAGCCGTAGGTCTCCAGCCCGAACAGCTGGAACCGGTGCGGCGCGGGGTAGGCGAGGACGGCGGTGCCGAGGTTGGCGGACCCGGTCCAGTCCAGCACCGGCGGCAGCCCGGCATCGCCGGGGGACCGCCAATAGGTCTTCCAGTGCGGCTCCAGCCTGATCTGCAGCCCGGCCGGAATCGCGGCCAGGTCGCCGGTGCCGTTCACCGCCGTGATCAGGCGTGCCTCGGCGCCCTTGCCCGGCTGCCAGGTCGAAGCGGCGGCATCGGCCCGGCCCGGCTGGGCCAGGGACGCGATGGCCAGGACAGCCCCCAGCAGGAATGCGCACCCACGCGTCATCGAAACTCCGGCATCATGAAACGGCCTTTCTTTGGCCTATATAGTCGTTCGGAACCAGAGCGCCGCAGGTTAGCGTATTGTCGCGGACGAAATGGAGAGAGCAGTGGCCAGGACGAGTCGGGGCAGACCCAGGGGCAAGCCGGCGCCGGATGAAGCATACCTCACCGGGCAGCTCCTGATCGCCATGCCCACCCTGACCGCGCCGCCCTTCGCCCGGACGGTGATCTATCTGTGCGCGCACAGCGACCAGGGCGCGATGGGGCTGGTGGTGAACAAGCCGCTGTCGACCATCGACTTCCCGACCCTGCTCGACCAGCTCGGCATCCCGCATGGCGACCTGCTGGGCGAAACCCGGGTCCAGTTCGGCGGCCCGGTCGAATCGGGGCGCGGCTTCGTGCTGCATTCCGCCGACTACCGGGCCGAGAAGACGGCCGTGGTCGGCGAGATCGGCGTGACCTCGACGCTGGAGGTGCTGCAGGCGATCGCCAGCGGCGAAGGCCCCAGCCGCCGCCTGCTGGCGCTGGGCTATGCCGGCTGGAGCGCCGGCCAGCTCGACGCCGAGATCCAGGCCAATGGCTGGCTCAACGTGCCCTGCGACCCGGACATCCTGTTCGGCGAGGACCTGTCGGTGAAATGGGAACAGGCGATCGCCAAGCTCGGCTTCGCCCCGACGATGCTGTCCACCGAAGCCGGCCACGCCTGAGGCCATTCGCAAACGCGCCGGCGCGGCCGCCTGATGGCGCCGCCTGCGCTTCCGGTGCTCACGGACCTAAACGTCCGCTGCGCGCCGGTTCTCGGCACCACCACCAGTCGACTCACGCCGCCACGTTTTCGAACGGTCTTATGGTCGAGAGACGCGGGTTCAGGGCTCGCTCAGGAAGTTCGCGGGCACCGAGGCGGTCAGCCAGACGCCGTTGTCGGCCTGGTGGAAGATAAAGCCCTGCGCGTGCATGGCGCCGGCGGCGACGGTCAGCACCACGGGCTTGCCGTGGCGGCGCCCGACCGTGGTGGCCGTCTCGACATCCGGCGACAGATGGACGTGGTGGCGTGAGCCGGCGACCAGGCCCTGTGCCCGGATCGATTCCAGGAACCGGGTCGCGGTGCCATGGTACAGGCGCTCCGGCGGCACCACGGGCTCATAGGCGATCGCGACCTCCGGCGCCGAATGGCCCTGCACGGCGCGGATGCGGGCGCCGTCGGCGCTGATCGCGAAGCGCTTCTTGTCGCTGCTGTCGACCACCGCGTGGATCAACTGGGGATCCAGGGCCTTGCCATGGGCGGCCGCGGCGGCGATCAGCGCATCGATGCCGGCCCAGACTTCCGGGTCGAGCGCCAGGCCGATGGCCTGGGGCTCATGCCGCAGGACGTAGCTCAGGAACTTGCTGGTCTCGGTCAGGCTGTCGGCCATGTCGGGGCTCTCGAAGGTCGGCCGCGCAGCCTATCACACCCGCCGGGCCAGCCAGGCGCCCCAGAACAGGCTGGAGAAGAACGGTGTCGGCGGGCCGAAGCCGGTAGCGGTCAGCAATTCGGCAACAGCCTCTTCGGAGGGTGGCGGGTCGGCGCCCTGCAGGATCTTGCCCAGCTTGGTCTGTACTTCCTCCGGCGTCGCGCCATGCATCCGCCAACGCTGGCCCCAGGCCGCCAGCAGCAACGGCTGGCTGGCATAGGCGAAGCGGTTGCCGGCCAGGATCAGCGGCGCGCCCGGCTTGAGCCGCGCGGCCAGGGATCGCAGGATCGCGCGCTTGGCCTCGTCGCCCGGCAAATGGTGCAGCACGCCGATCAGCGTCGCGGCATCGAAGCGGCGATCGGCCGGCAGGTCGTCGACCGTGCCCAGGAGGATCTCGGTGCGGCCGTCCAGACCCGTCTCGCGCAGCCGGGCGGCGGCCAGATCCAGCATCGGCGCGGAGGGGTCGACGGCGGTGAAGCGCCAGCCTGGCTCCAGCGGCCCGGCGGTGACGATCTCCTGCGCCCCGCCGCCGGCGCCGGCGACCAGGATCTCGGCAGGGCCGCCGGAGCCCAGCGCCGCTGCCAGCATGCAGGCCGACAGCTGATGGCAGGCATCATAGCCGGCCAGGGCGATGCGGCTCTGGACGGCATATTCGCCGGCCCGGGCCGGGTCGAATTTGCGCGCGGCGTCGGATGGGGCGGACATGGCAGGGCGTTCCTCCCGGCAGAGCGGACGGTGGGATCGGACGGGACTGCTTGGAGGAACAACTCCCCCAACTGTCATGCCCGGACTTGATCCGGGCATCCAGAGGTTGTCGAGATCCTCTGGGTTGCCGGGTCAAGCCCGGCAATGACAGGGAAGGGTGTCAGTTCAGGTCGCGCACATCGGTCAGGTGGCCGGCGATCGCCGCGGCGGCGGCCATGGCCGGGCTGACCAGGTGGGTGCGCCCGCCGCGGCCCTGGCGGCCCTCGAAGTTGCGGTTCGAGGTCGAGGCGCAGCGTTCGCCGGGCGACAGCTTGTCGGCGTTCATTGCCAGGCACATCGAGCAGCCGGGCTCGCGCCAATCGAAGCCGGCGGCCTTGAACACCTCGTCCAGCCCCTCTTCCTCGGCCTGGATCTTCACCAGGCCGGAGCCGGGGACGATCATCGCGTACACGCTGTCGGCGACATGCCGGCCGCGGGCCACCGCGGCGGCGGCGCGCAGATCCTCGATCCGGCCGTTGGTGCAGGAGCCGATAAAGACCTTGTCGACCGCCAACTCGCTCATGCGCTGGCCCGGCTGCAGGCCCATGTAGTCCAGGCTGCGGCGCCAGGCGCTGGCCTTGTTGGCGTCCGGCGCCTTCTCCGGGTCCGGCACCACGCCGGTGATCGGTGCGACGTCTTCCGGGCTGGTGCCCCAGGTGACCATCGGCACGATGTCGGCGGCCTTCAGCACCACCTCGCGGTCGTAGCGGGCGC
>NZ_JBYRFX010001120.1:0-4517 GCF_057815775.1 Inquilinus sp. | reverse complement strand
CGCCACCTCGGTCGCGAGAATGGGCCAGGTCACGCTCTCGAACAGCGGCAGCAGGATTCCAGGTACGAACCGCGAGCGCGAGGCGTAGACATGCCGGTCGCCGAGTGACGGCTGTCCATACGTGAAGAAGCGATGCGGCGTGATCAGGCGCAGCGTGTCCTTGGCCCGCGTCATGGCGACATAGAGCAGTCGACGCTCCTCCTCGATCTCAGCCGTCGTGCCAGTGCCGAGGTCCGACGGCATGCAGCCATCAACGACGTTGAGCACAAACACCGATTTCCATTCCTGGCCCTTGGCCGAATGGATGGTGGAGAGGATCAAGTAATCCTCATCGAGCAGCGGCACACCCGCCTGATCACTCGTAGCATCCGGCGGATCGAGGGTGAGGTCGGTCAGAAAGCGCGTCCTCGACGGGTAGCCCGCCGCGATCTGCTCGAGCTGCAGCAGGTCGGCCTGACGAACGGCTGACTCTTCGTGCATTCGTTCCAGGTGGGGGGTGTACCAGAGGCGTGCGCGACCGATTTCAGCAGGCCAACCGGCCTTGCCCGATTGCAGCTGCTGAAGGGTATCCACGAGCTCATTCCAGCCCTCACCGGCTCGTGGCGGCGCAGAAATGTGTGCCAGCGCGCCAAGGGGATCAACCTGATTCGCCATGGCGTCCAACACGCGCTGCGCCGATGTCGGTCCCAGGCCCGGCAAGAGCTGCAGGACGCGGAAGCCCGCCACCCGGTCGCGCGGGTTCTCCACGAAGCGCAGCAGTGCCAGCAGATCCTTGACGTGGGCTGTGTCGAGGAACTTGAGACCGCCGAACTTAACGAAGGGGACGTTACGGCGGGTCAACTCGATCTCGAGCGGGCCACTGTGGCTGGATGTGCGGAACAGCACGGCCTGCTGCTTCAGATCTGTGCCGCCCTCCCGGTTCGCCAGCACTTGCTCGACCACGTAGCGGGCCTGATCGACCTCGTCGCGCACGCTGACCAGTGACGGCAGTTCCGCCGACTGGCGCTCGGTCCACAGGTTCTTGGTGAAGCGCTCGGCGGCCAGGCCGATGACGCCATTGGCGGCGGCGAGGATCGGTTGGGTGGAGCGGTAGTTGCGATCCAGCGTGATAATAGCAGCCGGTGGACTGAACTGATGCGGGAAGTCGAGGATGTTGCGCACCGTTGCCGCTCGGAACGCGTAGATCGACTGAGCATCGTCTCCCACCACGGTCAGACCGTCGCCGCCCGGCTTCAGCGCCAGGAGGATGCTGGATTGGAGGCGGTTGGTGTCCTGGTACTCGTCCACCAACACGTGGTCGAACCGCTCGCCGATATGCGCCGCCAGGCCCGGGTCGCTCATCATCTGCGCCCAGTAGAGCAGCAGGTCGTCGTAATCGAGCACGCCTTGCACCTGCTTGGCCTCCACATAGCCGGTGAACAGCGCCCTCAGCTGTTCCTCCCAGCCAGCGCACCAAGGGAAATATTCTTGCAGGACGACCGCCAGCGGCATCTCGGCGTTGACGGCACGCGAATAGATGGCGAGGCAGGTGCCTTTGGTCGGGAACCGGCTTTCGGTCTGGGAGAATCCCAGCTGATGGCGGACAAAATTCATTAAGTCCGCCGAGTCTTCCCGATCATGGATCGTAAAGTTGGGCTGCAGACCGATCTGCTCGGCATACTCCCGTATTAGCCTGGCGCCGATCGCGTGGAACGTCCCCGCCCAGATGAGCGCCTCCGTCATAGTGCTGGCCTTGGCGCCCAGCATCTTGGCGCAGATGCTCTCGACGCGCCGGCTCATCTCGGACGCGGCCCGGCGGGAAAAGGTCATCAGCAAAATGCGACGTGGATCAACGTCGTTGACTATCAAATTGGCAACCCGATGCGCCAATGTGTTGGTCTTGCCCGATCCCGCCCCGGCGATGACCAGTAGTGGGGCGGCCCGACCTCCGGCTTTGCCGGCGACACCATGTTCGACGGCCCGCCGCTGCTCGATATTCAGTTTGGCGAGGTGGTCGGGTGGCATTTATGAGCAACCGGCTGTCAGGGGGTTCCAGTCAACCATACTTCACGTTTTGTTCACAAGGGCCCGCGCGACATTCATTAGTTAGGTCGCCCGTGCGCGCCAAGGTCGGCCAGGTTACAGCTATCAGCAGACTGTGCGGTCAGCCACGCGTCACGCGTCGCCTCCAGCTTCAGGCCTTTCCGGCAAACCGAACCAAGCCTCTTTGCCGTTGCCACGTCATTGGACCCGATGTGGACGACCTCGTACGTCATACGCAAATCACGGGTACATGGCTGGCCGACGACATCGCCCGGCGTGGGTCTGCTGCAAGGTCTTACCGTCAGGCCGGTGCTAGACACCGGGCGCTGGAATTACTGGTCAAGCAAAAGCGCTTGGCGAGGACCGCTAAGAAGGTGAACTGGCGGAGGGGATGAGATTCGAACTCACGGTAGGGGTTGACCCCCTACAACGGTTTAGCAAACCGCCGCCTTCAGCCACTCGGCCACCCCTCCGCCGGGGCAACATCACCCAGACCGCCCGGCGAAGCGGACAATCCAGACACGGCGTTTGCACTGCGACTTGTAGGCACCCCTCGCCCCAGCGTCAAACGAGAACTAGCTCAGTGCCACCTCAAAGCCCCGCGCCGTGCCCGGCCGGCCCATCATCGTCTCGTACCAACGCTTCACGTTCGGGAACGAGGCCAGATCCGTCTTGTGCCGCTCATGCCGCCAGGCCCAACCCAGGATGGCGAAATCGGCGATCGACACCTCGTCGGCCACATATTCCCGGCCGGCGAGCCGCCGGTCCAGCACGCCGTACAACCGAGCGGTCTCCTTCATGTAGCGCTCCAGCCCGTAGCGCTGGTCGGCCGGGTTTTCGACCTGCAGGAAATGGTGCACCTGGCCAGGCATTGGCCCGAACCCACCCATCTGCCACATCAGCCATTCCAGCACCGGCACTTGCTTGCGCAGATCCGACGGATAGAACTTGCCCGTTTTTAGCCCGAGGTAGATCAGGATCGCGCCGGATTCGAACACGCTGATCGGCGCCCCGCCCGGCCCCTCCGGATCGATGATCGCCGGGATCCGGTTGTTCGGGCTGATCTTCAAGAACGACGGCGCGAACTGCTCGTTCTTGGAGATATTGACCGGGTGCACGGTGTACGGCAGGCCCATCTCCTCCAACGCCACGCTGATCTTGCGCCCGTTCGGCGTGTTCCACGTGTAAAGTTCGATTGCCATATTCCACCCCCGTCGAAACTGCCCAACTGTGACCACAGCCGCGCCGCCAGGGCAACCCGGAGATCCCAGCCAGTGAAAATCGCCACCTGGAACGTCAACTCGATCCGCCAGCGCGAGGGACATGTGCAGCGATGGCTGGAAAAGACCCAGCCGGATGTCCTGTTCCTACAGGAGATCAAGTGCGACACCGCAGCCTTCCCGACGCTGCCGTTTCACGGGCTCGGCTACACAGCGGAAGCGGTGGGACAGAAATCCTACAACGGCGTGGCGGTGCTGGCGCGGGTTCCTTTCTCCGTGACGCATCGCGCTCTGCCTGGGCTGCCGGACGACGACGCGCAGGCCCGCTACATCGAGATCACCGCCAACGACATCACGCTGATCGGTATCTACCTTCCCAACGGCAACTCCCGCGGCGACGAGGGCTTCGCCTACAAGCTGGCCTGGATGGATCGCCTGGCAGACCGCGCCCAGGCCTTGCTCGACGAGGACCGCGCCTTGATCATCACCGGGGATTTCAATGTCTGCCCCACGGACGACGACTACGCGCCTGGTGCCCTGTCCCCCACCGACGCCCTCAACCGGCCGGAAACCCGATCCCGCTATCGCCGCCTGCTGTGGATGGGCCTGACCGACGCCATCCGCGCGATTCATCCGCACGATCATGCTTATACGTTCTGGGACTACCAGGCTGGCGCCTGGCAGCGCGACATGGGCCTGCGCATCGACCACGCCCTGCTGTCCCCCACCCTGGCGGAGCGCCTTGTCGCGGCCGACCCTGACAAACAGGAGCGCGATCAGCCGCAACCGTCCGATCATGTCCCCGTCGTGATCGACCTCCACTGATCGACCCGCCCCCGCGAGACCACCCGATCCAAGCCGGCAAATAGCACACGCGAACCTGACGCTGAACGACGCCTGGGCGCTACTCCCAGTGCGCCGGGCGCCAGATCCATCGGCCCTCACGCGGCGCCCAGATCCAGCGGCCCTCGACGTAGCGCCCGTAATGCGGCCGGCGCTCGACATAACGGCCGTCGATCCAGATGTAGCGGCGGCCGTCCCAATGCCAATGCCCCGGCTCCCACACCATGCGTCCGCGGGGTGGCGGCGGCACGATCTCGGTGCGCGGCGGTGGGATCGGCGCGTAACCCGGCCGCGGAATCGGTGCATAGCCCGGTGGCGGCGGCGGTTGCGCAACGGCGCTGCCAATTCCAACAACAAGGACCGCTGCACCCACCGCAAGCCACTTCATGGCAGAACTCCGTCAACAAACGCACATCTGGGATATCCCACGGC
>NZ_JBYRFX010001119.1:0-7034 GCF_057815775.1 Inquilinus sp. | reverse complement strand
CTTCCGGAAGGACTTCCCGGTCTCCTGGGAGGAACTGCACCGCAACGCCCGTGCGCTGGCCTGGCGTTTGGCCGAGCTGGGGCCGTGGAAGGGCATCGTCGCCATCACCCGCGGCGGGCTGGTGCCGGCGGCGATCCTGGCGCGCGAACTCGACGTCCGGCTGATCGACACGGTGTGCGTCTCGACCTACGACCACCAGGACCAACGCGAATCCAAGGTGCTGAAGGCGCCCGTCCAAGGGGACGGCGAAGGCTGGCTGATCGTCGACGACCTCGTCGACACCGGCCGCACCGCCCGGGTTGTGCGCGACCTGCTGCCGAAGGCGCATTTCGCCACGGTCTACGCCAAGCCGGCCGGCCGGCCGGCCGCTGGTCGACACCTTCATCACCGAGGTCAGCCAGGACCCCTGGATCTTCTTCCCCTGGGACATCGAATACCGCTACGCCGAACCGATCGCCGAAATCCGCGCCCAGAAGCGCTGAAGCGAGACCGCCATGCCGATCCATTTTGAGGCGTCTGAGCTGGCGGATCGCCGCCGCCGTGTCTGTGCCGAAATCGCCGCCCGCGGCCTCGACGGCCTGCTGGTGTTCCGGCAGGAGTCGCTGTACTGGCTGACCGGCTACGACACCTTCGGCTACGTCTATTTCCAGTGCCTGTGGCTGAGCGTCGATGGGCGGATGACGCTGCTGACCCGCTCCGCCGACGAACGCCAGGCGTATTTCACCTCGGTCATCGAGGATGTCCGCGTCTGGGTCGACCGGGCGGGATCCGAGCCGGCGGACGACCTGCTGGCGATCCTGGACGAATACCAGGTCCGCGACGGCAAGGTCGGCGTCGAGTGGGACGCCTATGGCCTGACCGCGGCGCTGGGCTTCCGGCTGAAGGCCAAGCTCGATGGCTATGTCGAGCATGAGGACGCCTCCGACCTCGTCTCCCGCTTCCGCATGGTCAAGAGCCCGGCCGAACTGGTCTATGTGCGCGAGGCGGCGAAGCTGGCCGACGCCGCCTACCAGGCCGCGGTCGACCTGACGGCGCCGGGCGCGTTCGAAGGCGACATCCTGGCGGCGATGCAGGGCGCAGTGTGGCGCGGCGGCGGCGACGACCCGGCCAATGAGTTCATCATCGGCTCCGGCCCCGGCGCGCTGATGTGCCGGTACTTCACCGGCCGGCGCCACCTCTCGGCCGAAGACCAGCTGACGCTCGAATTCGCCGGCACCTACCGGCACTACCATGCCTGCCTGATGCGCACCCTGCTGGTCGGCACTGCGTCGCCGGAGCACAAGGCGATGCACAAGGCGGCGGTGGATGCGCTGGAGGCGGCCAAGGCGGCGCTGAAACCTGGACATCCGCTCGGCGACGTGTTCGATGCCCATGCCCGCGTGGCCGACGCGGCGGGGCTGCGCCACGCCCGGCTGAACGCCTGCGGCTATTCGCTGGGCACCACCTTCGCGCCGAACTGGATGGATTCGCCGGGGCTGTCGATGTTCTTCCACGGCAACCCGACCCTGGCGGAGCCGGGGATGGTGTTCTTCATCCACATCATCCTCTACGACAGCGACCGCGGCCTGGCCATGACCTCGGGCCAGACCGTGCTGGTCACCGACACCGGCTGCGAGGCCCTGACCCTGGCACCGACCGATCTGGTCGTCGCCTGACGGAGCCCCATGCCGACGATGCCGCCGCGGATCTTCCTGATCGGTCCGGGTGGCGTCGGCAAGACCAGCGCCGGGCGCGAGCTGGCAGCGCTGCTGGGCTACGCCTTCGTCGATCTGGACCAGGCGTTCTGCGACCAGATAGCCCCGATTGATGCGTTCCTTCGAGCGGAGGGGTACGAGCACTATATCGAGGCGAATGCGGGGCTGTTCGACACGTTGTGCCGTTGTCATGGCGACGATGTGGTGATGCCGCTCTCCTCCGGCTTCCTGGCAACCCACATCCGGCCGGACCTGGTCGAGCGCAACCGGCAGGCGATGCGCTGCTCCGGTGTCTCAGTGCTGCTGTTGCCGTCGCTGGATGCCGATGAGGCGGCAGAGATCATCGTCGAACGGCAGTTGCAGCGGGGCTTCGGTCTGCAGCGGCATTCGGAGTTCGAGAAATTCCACGCCCGCTTCCCAGCCTATCTCGGGCTCGGTGATCTGCGGGTCGTCTCGACGCAGCCTCCGGCGGATATCGCGGCCGAGATCGTGACGCTGCTGCAAGGCCGCTGAGGCCCGGCTCAGTCCTGGGTCTCGCCCTCCAACGGCGTGGCCAGCATCGAGGGGCGGTGGCTGAAGCCGTCGTACCAGGCCGACAGGCGCGGCCGGCCCGGGCGGAACGGCGTCAGGCGGCGGAATTCCAGCCAGCTCAGCGCCGTCGCCAGGGCGATCTGGCCGAGATCGACCGGGCCGTCGAGATCGATCCCGCTTTCGATGAAATCATAGGCCGCGACCAGCTTCGCCGCCTGGCCCTCGGCCAGGGCCGGATAGCGCAGCGCTTCCGGCCGCCGCTCCGTGTCCCCGCGCAGGGCGAGGCCGCCAACGGCCAGCCCCTGGGCCACGGCCTGAGTCCGCAGCACCAGCGCCCGGGCCCGGCCGGCGGCCGGGATCAGCTTGGGCCCGTCATGCAGGCTGTCCAGGTGGTCGCAGATCACCACGGAATCGAACAGCGCCAGCCCGTCGTCGCAGATCAGCACGGGCACCTTGCCCAGCGGGTTGGCGGCGAAGACGGTGTCGTTGCGCCGGGTCGGGCTGGTCTCGTGGTGGATCACCTCGATCCGGCCGGCCAGCCCGGCCTCATGCGCCATGACAAGCACCTTGCGGGCATAGGGGGAATGGGTCTGGTACAGCAGCTGCATCGGATGGCTCCGGCCGGGGTTTGGGTCTCGCGACCCTAGCCGCCGGCCGGCGGGATGTTGCGCCCGATTGTCCCGCCCTCACGCAAAGTTTTTGCGTGAGGGCTATCCTAGCCTGCCGACCTTCATCCGGGGATCCATCAGGTCGCGCAGCCCGTCGCCGATCAGGTTCAGGCCCAGCACGGCGACGGCGATGGCCAGGCCCGGGAACACAGCCTGCAGCGGCGCCTGGGCCAGCAAGGTCTGGGCGTCCAGCAGCATCTTGCCCCAGCTGGCCTGCGGCGGCTGAGTGCCGAGGCCGAGATAACCCAGCGCCGCCTCGGCCAGGATGGCGATGGCGAACTGGATGGTGGCCTGGACGATCAGGGCATTGGCCATGTTCGGCAGCACGTGGCGCAGGGCGATGTCGATGCGCGACCGGCCCAGCGACTGGGCGGCGCGGACGAAGTCGCGGCCATACACCACCATCGCCGCGCCGCGCGACACCCGGGCGAAGACGGCGATGTTGAAGATGCCGATCGCCAGAATGGCGTTGATCGCGCCGGGGCCCATCAGGGCGGTGATCAGGATGGCGCTGAGCACGGCGGGGAAGGCGAAGGTCAGGTCGACGGCACGGCCCAGGATCTCGTCGGTCCAGCCGCGCCGGGCCGCGGCCCACAGGCCGAGCGGCAGGCCGGCGGCCAGGCCGATGACCACCGCCACCACCCCGACCGCGACCGAGGTGCGGGCCCCGACCATCAGGCGGGACAGGGTGTCACGCCCCAGCTGGTCGGTGCCCAGCCAGTGCAGCACGCCCGGCGTCTGCAGCTTCTGCGGGATGGCGATGGCGTTGGGCGGGTAGGGCGTCCAGATGAGGCTCAGCAGCGCCATGCCGACGAAGACCAGGCACAGCGCCAGGCCGAGGATGAAACCGCGATGGCTCAAGAGCCGGACCATGCGCGTCACCCCGCCTGCTTCGGCCGCGGGTCGATCACGGCATAGACCACGTCGACCAGGAAGTTCACCACGACGACGATGGCGGCCAGCAGCACCACCACGTCCTTGACCACGATCAGGTCGCGCTGGGCGATGGCTTGAAACGCCAGCCGGCCGAGGCCGGGCAGGGTGAAGACATTCTCGACCACCACCGCGCCGGCCATCAGGAAGCCGAACTGCATGCCGATGATGGTGGCGACCGGGATCATGGCGTTGCGCAGCACGTGGCGGTACAGCACCGCGCCCTTGGACAGGCCCTTGGCCCGGGCGGTGCGGACATAGTCCTCGCGCATCGTCTCCAGCATCGCCGAGCGCACCACGCGGGCCAGGATCGCCGCCTCGGTCAGGGCCAGGGCCAGGGCGGGCAGCACCAGCGCGTGCAGGGCGCCGCCCCAGCCTGCGGACCAGCCGGGAAAGCCGCCGGCACCGAACCAGCCCAGCTGCAGGGCGAACAGCCAGATCAGCATGATGCCGACCCAGAAATTGGGCACGGCGAGGCCGAGCTGGCTGAACCCCATCACCCCCCAGTCGCCGACCCGGTTGTGCTTGATCGCGGCCAGCATGCCCAGCGGCAGGGCCAGGACGGTGGAGAGCAGGAGGGCGAACAGTGCCAGTGGTGCCGTCACCGCCAGCCGGTCGCCGATCAGCTGCGCCACCGGCAGCTTGTAGGTGTAGCTGGTGCCGAAATCGCCGGTCAGCACGCCGCCGACCCAGGTGGCGTAACGGACCGGCGCCGGCTGGTCGAGGCCCATCTGGCTGCGCAGGGCGGCCAGTGTGTCCTCCCGCGCCTCGGTGCCCAGCATCAGCAGCGCCGGGTCGCCGGGCAGCACCTCGAGGACCGTGAACACCACGACCGAGGCGGCGAACAGGGTGAACAGCAGCGTCAGGAACCGCCGCGCCAGGAACGCCAGCATTGCTCAGGCGCCCGGCGCGGCGGGATCAGGACGATCCGTCATTCCGCCCAATACGCCGCGGTCATGTCGTTGGCGGCGATCGGGCTGTTCTGCCACAGACCCATCAGCTTGGCGTTGCGCACCCCGGTCTTGGGCAGCTGGAACAGGAACACCGCGGCTTCGTCATCTGACAGGATCTGCTGCGCCTGCTGGTACAGCGCCTTGCGCTGGTCCGGGTCGGTGGCGCCGTTCAGCTGCTGGATCACCTGGTCGAAGGCCGGGTTGTCGTAGCCGAAATAATACTTGTCCTTGCCGCGGGCATAGATGCCGATGTCCAGCGCCTCGGTGTGCGAGACGATGGTCATGTCGTAGTCGTAGCCCTTGAACACCTGCTCCAGCCACTGCGCCCACTCCACCGGCACCAGCTCGACCTGGACGCCGATCTCGGCCAGCTGCGCCTGGATGATCTCGCCGCCGCGGCGGGCATAGCCGGGCGGCGGCAGCTTCAGCGTTGCCTTGAAGCCGTCGGGATAGCCGGCCTCGGCCAGCAGCGCCTTGGCCTTGGTGGGGTCGTAGGGATAGGCGCCTGTCAGGTCCTTGTACGCGGCCTCATAGGGCGCGAAATGGCTGCCGATCGGGGTGCCGTAGCCGAACATGGCGCCGTCGATGATCGCCTGGCGGTCGATCGCCATCGCCAAAGCGCGCCGCACCCGCACGTCGTCAAACGGCTTGCGGCGCTGGTTCACGGCCATGACGGTCTTGCCGGCGGTGGTGCCGATCTCGACCACGAAGCGCGGGTCGGCCTTGAACTGGTCCAGCGTTTCCGGTGCCGGCATGTTGGGGAAGGCGTCGATGTCGCCCGACATCACGGCGGCGGAGGCGGCGGCCGGGTCGGCGATGAAGCGGAAGATCAGCCGGTTCAGCTTCGGCGCCGGCCCGGCATAGGCGGCGGTGCGGTCGAGCGTGACATGGTCGCCCGGCGCCCATTCGGTGAATTTGAACGGGCCGGTGCCGACCGGGTGGGTGGCGTTGTTCGCCGCCGAGCTCGACGCCACGATCACCGCCGCCGCCTGCCCCAGGTTGAACAGGAACAGCCCGTCCGGATGCGACAGGGTGACGACCGCCTGGTCCGGCGCCGGGGTGTCGACCGACTTGATCGGCTCGAAGAAGGCCTTCTGCGGGTTGGTCGAGTCCGGGGCGCGGGCCCGGTCGAGCGAGAACTTGACCGAATCGCTCTCGAACTTGGTGCCGTCGTGGAAGGTGGCGCCATGGCGCAGCGTGAAGGTGTAGGTCAGCCCGTCATCCGACACGGTCCAGCTGGTGGCCAGGCCGGGCTGGACCTGGCCCTGGGCGTCGATCCGGGTCAGCCCCTCGAACAGGTTGGCGTAGGTGACCTCGGCGATCGCCGCCGCGGCGCCGCCGGTGGGATCGAGGTTCGGCGGCTCCAGCACCATGCCGATCACGGCCTGGTCCTTCGCTGCCAGCGCCGGCGTCGCGATCAGCCCGGCCGCCAGCATGGCGGCGGCGAGCATGCCCCTCATCCCCATCCTCATCTCCCCTGTGCCGGTGGGACCGAAGCCCCCGACCTTTCGCGTTCGTCGTGGATGATGGCAGCCCGGCCGGGGCGGGTTCAAGGCTTGGCGGTGCCGTATTTCTCACGCCAGGCCGGGTGTGGCCCCAGGGCCTCGGCATGCCAGACGCCGCGGGCGATGGCGCGGGCGACGCAGTCGGCGGCGATGGCACCGATCCGGGCCAGGGCCATGACCCGCGGCTCCGGCAGCGTCACGGCCCCGGTGGCCAGGGCGAAGATGGTGTCGCCGTCCATCGGCGTGTGCACCGGGCGGATGGCGCGGGCCAGCCCGTCCTGGGCCATGATGGCGATGCGCTGGGCCTCGGCCTTGGTCAGCGCGGCGTCGACGGCGACGATGCCGATGGTGGTGTTGCCGCCCGGGCCGGCCGACGGGGCGGTCGGGTGGCGGAAGAATTCGGGCTCAGGCGAAGCCGGGCCGGTCGGGCGGTGCGGGCCGCCGAATTCGCCATCCTGCTCCCAGGGCCAGGCCCAGAAGGTGCCGTCCGGCATGGTCACGGCGCCGACCGGGTTGGCGGCGACCAGCGCGCCGATTGTGACGCCGGTCTCGGGATCGAAGGCCGAGGCGGTGCCCAGGCCGCCCTTGCAGGTCGCGGTCTTGGCGCCGTACCCGGCGCCGGCCTTTCCCGGGCGCCCCACGGTCCCCATTGCGTCGCAGGCGGCCCGCGCCAGGGCGCGATAGGGCGGGGTGTCGCCCCAGCCCGTGTCGCCGCCATTCACCACGTCGAACAGGATGGCGGCGGGGACG
>NZ_JBYRFX010001118.1:0-4336 GCF_057815775.1 Inquilinus sp. | reverse complement strand
CATGCCCTGGAGGCCGAGGATCCGCTGGAGCTGGAATCGGCCCTGCGCCGCAATCTCTACGGCACGGCCGAGCCCGAGGCGGGGCAGGTGAGGGCGATGGCCGGTTATCTGCGCCGCGAGGTGGCCGGCCTGGCCGCGCAGCCCGTGGATTCATTCCTGGCCGTGTCGCCGCGATTCGGCGCGGCGCCTCAGACGGTGGAGGCCCTCTGATGACGAACACCCCTGAATTCAGCCGCGAGGTTGGCGTCCGCTCCCTGCCGCGTGGCGGCAAGACCGTCGCCATCGATGCGATTGCGGAGGAGCGGGCCGCCCTGGCGCGCCGCTTCGGGCTGATCTCCCTCGACGATCTCAGGGCGAAATTGACCCTGACGCCCGGGCGCGGCGACACGGTCCTGGTCGGCGGCACCCTGTCGGCGGCCGTGGTCCAGCGTTGCGTCGTGACGCTGGAGCCGCTGCCGGCGGTGATCGAGGATGAGATCGAAGCGGTGTTCGCCGATGGCGAAGACAGTCACGACGTCCCGGAGATCGAGGTCGATCCCATGGCCGCGGAGGTCGAGCCGCTGGTCGGCGGCCGCATCGACCTGGGAGAGCTGGTGGCGCAGCATCTGTCTCTGGCCCTCGACCCCTATCCGCGGTCGCCCGACGCGCCGCCGCCGCCGGCCGAGGAGCCGGAGACGCCGGTGGTGCGCCGCAACCCCTTCGCCGTGCTCAAGGGCGGCGCCGACGACGGGTCTGACGCGTAATCGCTTTTTCTTGCCCCGACACGGCTTTTCCATTAAGCAACACCGGTCTGAGGCGGCCCTCCTGGTGCCGCCTTTTCGTATCGAGAGTTCAAGCAAATGGCTGTTCCGAAGAAGAAGACGTCGAAGTCGCGTCGTGACATGCGTCGTTCGCACCACGCCCTGGCCGGCGCGAGCTATGTCGAGTGCGCCAATTGTGGCGAGCTGGCCCGTCCGCACCATGTCTGCGACGCCTGCGGCCACTACCACGGTCGTGAGGTTGTCGCCGAGACGACGGCGACCGCCTGATCGATCTGCACCCGCGTAGGGAATGACCGACCCGGCGGCCTCTGGCCCTGTGACGATCGCGCTCGACGCCATGGGTGGCGATCGGGCGCCTGTGATGGTGCTTGAAGGGGCGGAAATCGCCCGCACGCACCATCCCGATGTGCATTTCCTGATCGTCGGTGACGAAGCGTTGATCGCGCCACTTCTGGCGAAGCGGCCGGCGCTTGCCGCGGTGTCGTCGATTCGGCACACCGCGGAATTGATCACCAACGAGGACAAGCCGTCCACGGCGCTTCGTGGCGGGCGCAATTCCAGCATGCGGCTGGCGATCGACGCGGTGGCGGCGGGCGAGGCGCAATGTGTCGTCTCCGCCGGCAACACCGGCGCGCTGATGGCCATGGCAAAGTTCGTGTTCAAGACGCTGCCGGGCATCGACCGGCCGGCGATCGCGTCGTTTTTCCCGACGCTGCGCGGCGAGAGCGTCATGCTCGACCTCGGCGCCAACATCGAATGCGATGCCGAGAACCTGGTCCAGTTCGCGATCATGGGGTCGATCTTCGCCAAGGCGGTGCTGGGCCTGGTCGATCCGACCGTCGGGCTGCTGAACGTCGGCTCCGAGGCGCTGAAGGGCCCGGATGCGGTGCGCGATGCCGCGGCGCGGCTACGGGAACTGGAATTCCCCGGCCGATTCGAAGGCTTCGTCGAGGGAGACGATATCCCGGCCGGCAAGGTCGATGTCGTCGTGACCGATGGCTTCTCCGGCAACATCGTGCTCAAGACCGCCGAGGGCACGGCCAAGCTCTATGCCACTTGGCTGCGCCACAGCTTCCAGTCGTCCTGGCTCGCCTCGCTCGGCTATCTCCTGGCCCGCGGTGCCTTCCGCCGGCTTCGGCACCGGACCGACCCGCGCCAGTACAATGGCGCCCTGTTCCTCGGCCTCAACGGCATCTGCGTGAAGAGCCATGGCGGCACCGACGGGGAGGGCTTCGCCCATGCCATCGACGTCGGCGTCGACCTCGTGCAGCACGGCTTCAACGACAAGGTGAAGCAGGAGTTCAGCCGGTTCGAAGTCGACCGGAACGGCACCAGCTCCGACGCGACGCCTCCCTCGACCGCTCCGATCGGGATCGAACAGCCTCAATGACAGTCCGTCGTGCGCGCATCATCGGCTGCGGGTCCGCCTTGCCCGCCCGCGAAGTCACCAATGCCGAGCTGGCCCGCACGGTCGATACTTCGGATGAATGGATCGTCCAGCGCACCGGCATCAGCACGCGCCATATCGCGGCGGCGGATGAGAAGACCTCCGACCTGGCGCTGGCGGCTGCCCGCAAGGCGCTGGCCGCGGCCGGAGTCGAGGGCAGCGACCTCGACCTGATCGTGCTGGCGACGACCACGCCGGACCAGACCTTCCCGGCGACGGCGGTGCGGGTCCAGGCCGCGCTCGGCATGACCCGCGGCGCCGCTTTCGACATCCAGGCCGTGTGCTCCGGCTTCGTCTACGCGCTGGCGATGGCCGACAACATGATCCGGCTCGGCCAGGTCCGCACCGCGCTGGTGATCGGCGCCGAGACCTTCTCCCGCCTGCTCGACTGGACCGACCGGGGCACCTGCGTGCTGTTCGGCGACGGTGCCGGGGCGGTGGTGCTGCGGGCGGTCGAAGGCGGCGGGACCACCGACGATCCCGGCATCCTGTCGACCCATCTGCATTCGGACGGCCGCTACGAGGACAAGCTCTACGTCGATGGCGGACCGTCCTCGACCGGCACCGTCGGCCATGTCCGCATGGAAGGCCGCGAGGTGTTCAAGCACGCCGTGACCAACCTGGCCGAAGTGGTCGATGAAGCGCTGGCGGCGAACGGGCTGGTCGCGACCGACATCGACTGGCTGGTGCCGCACCAGGCCAACAAGCGCATCATCGACGCCACGGCCCGCAAGCTGGACCTGCCGATCGAGAAGGTGGTGCTGACGGTGCACAAGCACGCCAACACCTCCGCCGCCTCGATCCCGCTGGCGCTGGCCGAGGCGGTGTCCGACGGCCGGATCCAGCCCGGCAACCTGGTCCTGCTCGAAGCCATGGGCGCCGGGCTGACCTGGGGCGCGGCCCTGGTCCGCTGGTAGCAGCCATTAACCCCAGTTAGCCGCTTCACTTCCGACGGCCGTTAGGAAATCCGGCCAACGCTCTGGAATTGACGGACTATTTCCAGAAGGGTACCGTTGCCGGCGGGATTACCCCCGCAATTGCCCGTCAGGGGGAGGCGGCATGCCGGAAACGGTGACACGTGCGCAGCTCAGCGAGTCGCTCTATCAGGAAATTGGCTTGTCTCGCAATGAGTCGGCCGATCTCGTTGAGACTGTGCTTGAAGAAATCTCCGATGCGCTCGAACGCGGCGAGACGGTGAAGATCTCGTCCTTCGGCACCTTTGGCGTGCGCCAGAAGGGGCAGCGAGTCGGCCGCAATCCGAAGACCGGGCAGGAGGTGCCGATCCTGCCGCGGCGGGTGCTGGTGTTCCGCGCCTCGCATGTGCTCAAGGGGCGCATCAACGGCACCACCGTCCTTCCGGAAGACGACGAGTAAACGTCATGGCCGGAATGGGAGGAACGGACGCCAAGCCCGCGCCGGTGCGCAAGTCCGCCACGGCGTATCGCACCATCAGCGAGGTCTCCGACGACCTGGCGGTGCCGCAGCATGTGCTGCGCTTCTGGGAGACGAAATTCGCCCAGGTGCGGCCGCTGAAGCGCGGCGGCGGGCGGCGCTACTATCGCCCCGAGGATGTTCAGCTGCTGCGCCGCATCCAGCGCCTCCTGTATGAGGAGGGCTACACGATCAAGGGCGTGCAGCGGCTGCTGAAGGAAGGCAAGTCGGCGGAGACCGAGGGCGGTGCGGCCCCGGACGACGCCGCGCCCTCGGGCCCGCCCCGGCCGGTGGCGGTGTCGAAGGCCAAGCCGAAGCCGGCCGCTGCCGCCGCTCCCCGCGACGAGGTCCAGCTGTCTCTGCTCGCCGGTGCCGGCCCCGACGGTCCGGCGCTGGGCCTGTCGGCCGAGTTGCGCGACGAGCTGACGGTCCTGCTGGCCGAGCTCAAGCGCCTGCAATCGGCGCTGGGCGGCGCGAACGAGGCCTGATCGGCCTCGCCGCTCCGGTGGCGTCTTTCTAAATCCTATTTAGTAGTCGGTGATGCCGCTGCGCGGGATCCGCACCTCGCGGTGGATCCAGACGCTCAGCAGCACGCCGCAGCCCATCAGCAGAGTCAGCATCGCCGTGCCGCCGTAGGACACCAGCGGCAGCGGGATGCCGACCACCGGGATCAGCCCCGTCACCATCGCCACATTGA
>NZ_JBYRFX010001117.1:0-3053 GCF_057815775.1 Inquilinus sp. | reverse complement strand
TTGAAGGTGTCGTAGCCGTCGAACAGCGTGATCAGGGCGATCAGGATGCCCAGGGTCTTGTGGAAGGGGCCGATTTCGGCCCCCGCCAGCTCTTCATGCACATCGATCCCGCTCACCGTGCTCATGCTGCCCCTCCCAATTGATGGATTTCTTCGCCCTTTTTCCGGCGATTAACGTGCCGGTCGCCTACAGCCGGAACAGCGCCCGGGCGTTGTCGCGGCCGATCTTCTGGCGGTCGTTTTCCGAGATGGCGCTGGTGTCGAACCAGGCCGAGGCGTGGTCGATGTTCTCAAACGGCCAGTCGGCCGAGAACAGGATCCGGTCCGCACCGATTTCCAGCATCGCGTCGATCAGCGTCTGGGTGCGGAAGTTGCCCGACGTCGTGATGTAGAAGTTCTCGCTGAAATACTCGGCGATCTTGCGTTTCGCCGGATAGCGGTTCTGCTCGCTCATCCACTTGTTGTGGTTGTCGACCCGCCACATCGAATAGGGCAGGCCTTCGCCCATATGGCCGATGATGATGGCCAGTCGCGGATGAGCGTCGAACAGCCCCGATCCCATCAACCGCAGCGCATGGACGGCGGTTTCCTGGCCGAACGCCCAGGTCGGGCCCATCAGCCAGCGATGTCCCTCGTAGATCGCCGAATCCTGCGGCAGCGGGTTGCGCGGGTGCAGGTAGAACGGCACGCCCAGCCGCTCGACCTCCGACCAGAACGGCCAGAATGCTTTGAGGTCGTAATAGACGGCGCCTGGCGCGTCGCTGCGCTGGCTGAAGCCGTTCACCAGTGCGCCGCGGAAGCCGAGCTGTTCGACGCAGCGGGCCAGTTCGCGGGCGGCGGCGTCGGGGTCCTGCATCGGCAGCGCAGCCAGGCCCTGGAAGCGCTGGGGCCGGCGCTGCACCTGTTCGGCCAGGAAGTCATTGGCCCGCCGCGACAGCTCGATCGCCCGGGTCGTGTCCGGGATCGCCTGGACGGCGGGGGCGTTCAGGGACAGCAGCATCAGCTCGATGCCATGCGCATCCATCTCACGCAGCCTGCGGTCCTGGATGTCGAGCAGCCGTGCCTTCAGCTCGATCCAATCGTCATGCGGGGCGAAACCCGCACTGTCCTGCACCGTTTCCTCGAGGGCGAAATGCTCTTCGAGAGCAATCTTTCCTTGCATCATCATCTCCTTACCGGGAGGCCAGCGTTTCTCCCGGCTTGACAGGATCTGACATCGTGCCTCATAAATTGTCAACGAAACTTTTGCAGTTGCAAATAAACTGATTGCAAACACCGCCATTGCCGGACAGCGTGGCAGATGGGAATGATCGGGGCCGGCACGGCCGGCGGCGATATCCCGGCAAGGCCCGAAGATCGGGCTCGGGAAATGGGAGGACCAGGTGATGCAGAATGATCCCGTGATCATCGCCGGCGGCGGCATCGGCGGGCTGGCCGCGGCGCTGGCCCTGGCGCACAAGGGTTTCCGGGTCACGGTGCTGGAGCGGGCGTCGCGCCTCGAGGAGATCGGAGCCGGCATCCAGTTGGGCCCGAACGCCTTCCACGCCCTGGACCGGCTGGGCGTCGGCGATGCGGCACGATCGATCGCGGTGTTCGTCGACCAGCTGCGCCTGATGGATGCGATGACGGCGGAGGAGATCGCCCATATCGACTTGACCGAACGGTTCCGCCAGCGCTTCGGCAATCCCTATGCCGTGGTCCATCGCGGCGACCTGCACGGCATCTTCATCCGTGCCTGCGAGGCGGATCCCCATGTCGAACTGCGGACCGATTGCGAGGTCACCGGCTTCGGCCAGGAGGATGGCCGCGCCACCGCGCTGCTGAAATCCGGCGGCCGGGTCGACGGCAGCGCGCTGATCGGCGCCGACGGGCTGCGGTCGCGGATCCGGCAGCAGATGGTCGGTGACGACCCGCCGCGCATCGCCGGCCACACCACTTACCGGTCGGTGATTCCGACCGAGCAGATGCCCGAGGATCTGCGCTGGAATGCGGCGACGCTGTGGGCGGGCGCGAAATGCCACCTCGTCCACTATCCGCTGTCCGGCTGGAAGGTGTTCAACCTGGCCATCACCTGCCACAACGACCCCACCGAGGTGTTCGCGGCCAGGCCGGTGGCGCATGACGAGGTGATGCAAGGGTTCAAGGATGTGCATCCCCGCGCCCAGGCGATCATCCATCATGGCCGCCACTGGAAGGCCTGGGTGACCAGTGACCGCGACCCGATCGAACGCTGGGTCGACGGCCGCGTCGCCCTGCTGGGGGATGCCGCCCACCCGATGCTGCAGTATTTCGCGCAGGGCGCGTGCATGGCGCTGGAAGACGCCGTCTGCCTGGCCGAGGAGCTGGCCGACCGGCCCGACGAGATCGAGGCCGGGCTGGAGGCCTATCGCCAGGCGCGGCTGCTGCGCACCACCCGGGTCCAGCTGCAGTCGCGCGAACTCGGCAACCACGTCTATCATCCCGCCGGGGCGCATGCCCTGCTGCGCAACCAGATCATCCGGGGGATGTCGCATGACGGGTTCTGCGACAGCCTCGCCTGGTTGTACGGTGAGCGGACATTCCGCAACCCGGCCGCGGCGGACCGAACCGCGCAACCGTCCTGACCGGCCATTCCAGCGATCCCAATTCCAGCGACCAAGGTGAAGACAATGAAGCTGTATTACGCCCCTGGAACCTGCGCGATCGGGATCCACGTGCTGCTCGAGGAAATCGGCCAACCCTACGACGCCCAGAAGGTGGATTTCGCCACGCAGGAGCAGTATTCGCCCGCGTTCAAGGCCATCAATCCGAAGTCCAAGGTGCCGACGCTGGTGCGGGATGACGGCTCGGTCCTGACCGAGTTCCCGGCGATCGCGACCTGGCTGGCGCGGACCAACCCCGACAGCGCCCTGCTACCGGAGGATCTGGAGGGGCAGGTCCGGGCCCTGGAGGCCATGGACTACATCGTCTCCACCATCCACATGCAGGGCTTCTCCCGGCTGTTCCGTCCCGCCAATTTCGCCCCTGACGAGGCCGATCACGACAAGGTGAAGGCGCGCGGGCGGGAGATCCTGG
>NZ_JBYRFX010001116.1:0-6134 GCF_057815775.1 Inquilinus sp. | reverse complement strand
CGAATATTTCGCGATCCGCTCGACGGCGGCTTTGTTCGATATCTCGCCGATGACCAAGTACCGGATCGAGGGTCCGGGCGCCGAGGCCTTCTGCAACCGGCTGACGTTGCGCGATGTGCGCAAGCTGGGCGTTGGACGCGTGCACTACACGGCATGGTGTGACGATCACGGCCATGTGCTGGATGACGGCACGCTGTTCCGCCTGGGCGCCACCGAGTTCCGGCTGTGCTGCCAGGAGCGGCATCTGAACTGGCTCTTGGACTCCGCCATCGGCTTCGATGTCGAGGTGGCGGAGGAGACCGAACAGATTGCCGCGCTGGCACTGCAGGGGCCGACCAGCCGGGCCCTGCTGACCCGCGCCGGCTTCGACGGCATCGAGACGCTGAAGCCGTTCCAGATCCGCGATGCCTGGTTCAAGCACGGCAAGGTCACCGTGTCCCGCACCGGCTTCACCGGCGATCTCGGCTATGAGCTGTTCACCGCGCCCGAGGCGGCCCTGCCGCTGTGGGACCGGCTGTGGGAGGCCGGGGCGTGGCACGGGCTGCAGGCGATCGGCTATGAGGCGCTGGACCTCGCCCGGCTGGAGGCCGGCTTCATCGTCGCCAATGGCGATTTCGTCACCGCCGAGACCGCCATCCGGGTCGACCGCCGCCGCACGCCCGACGAGATCGGGCTGGGCTGGCTGATCGACGAGAAGAAGGCGGCCTACTGGACCGGCAAGCGGGCGATCCAGGCGCAGCGCCGCGACCGGTCGGCGCGCTGGTGCCTGGTCGGGCTGGACATCGACGGCAACGTCGCCGCCGACCACGCCATCGTCTATCACAAGGGCAAGGCCGAGGCCGGGCAGATCACCGCCGCCGCCTGGTCGCCCTCGGCCAAGCGCAACATCGCCCTGGCCTCGCTGCGCCGGCCCTATGGCGACACGGTGAAGGATGACCTTTGGGTCGAGATCTATGCCCTGCGCGAGCTGGTCTATCACAAGATGATGGTGCGGGCCCGTGTGGTCGACCGGCCGTTCTACGACCCGCCGCGGCGGCGAGCCACGCCGCCGGCCGAGTTCTGACGCCATGGCGCACCGGCTGGACCCGCTGCTGCGTCCCCGCTCGATCGCGGTGGTCGGCGCCAGCGCGCGCCCCGGTTCGGTCGGAAACATCATGTTGCGCCAGCTGGTCGAAGGGGGCTTCGCCGGCCCGATCCATCCGGTGAACCCGAAGGGCGGGACGATGCAGGGCCTGCCCTGCCTCCCGACACTCAACGACCTGCCGCAGCCGGTGGAGCACGCCGCCTTCTGCATCGGCGACGAACAGATCGCGGCCAGCTTCGAGGCGGCGCTGCGGTACGGGGTGAGAGCCGCGACCATCGTCGCGCCGCTGGCCGATCCCGCCTTGCGCGAGCGCATCCGGGCCATGGCGGCGGAGGCCGGGTTGGCGCTGTGTGGCGGCAACGGCATGGGCTTCTACAACTTCACCGACCGGGTGAGGCTGTGCGGCTTCGCCACCCGGTCGGACCATGTGCCCGGCGGCGCGGTGCTGCTGACCCATTCCGGGTCGCTGTTCACCGCGCTGGTCGATGCCGAGGCGCGGATCGACTACGCGCTCGCAATCTCCTCCGGCCAGGAGCTGACCACCACCCTGGCCGACTATCTCGACTTCGCGCTTGACCAGCCGGAGACCCGGGTGGTCGGGCTGTTCCTGGAAGCCGCGCGGGATCCTGCCGGCTTTACCGCAGCCCTGGCGAAGGCCCATGCGCGCAACGTGCCGGTGGTGGCGCTGAAAGTCGGGCGGACCAAGGCGAGCGCGCAACTGGCGCTGAGCCATTCCGGCGCCATCGCCGGCGACCACGCCGCCTATGACGCGCTGTTCGAGCGGTATGGCGTCGGCCAGGTCAGGTCGATCGACGAGCTGGCGGTGGCGATGATGCTGCTGCCGGCCGCGAACGGCATCGGCCCCGGCGGCTTGGCCAGCACCCATGACAGTGGCGGCGAACGCGGCTTGATGGTCGACCTGGCAACTGCTGCCGGCGTGCCCTTCGCCGTGCTGGCGCCGGACACGGTGGCGGGGCTGGAGGCGGCGCTGGATCCCGGCCTGCCGGCGGTCAATCCGCTCGATCATTGGGGCACCGGGCGGAACTATCCCGCGGATTTCGAGGCGTGCTTCCAGGCGCTGATGGCCGACCCCGGCACCGCGCTGGGCGCGCTGGCGCTGGACCGGGCCGCCGGCGGCGAGATCACGCCGCTGTATCTCGAGATCGCGCATCGGGCGCGGGCGGCCAGCGGCAAGCCGGTGGTCATCGTCTCAAACCACCAGGGCAGCGGCGCCGACCCGGCTGTTGTGACCGCCACCCGCGCCGGGGTGCCGGTGCTGGACGGGGTGCCGGCCTTCCTGCACGCCTGCCGCCTGGCCTTTGACCGGCGCGATGCGGCGGCGCGGCCGCCGATGCGCCCGCCCGAGGCCCCGGTTGCAGCGGTCGAGTGCTGGCGCAAGCGGCTGGGCGCCGGTCACGCCTTCGGCGAGGTCGAGGCGCTGCGGATGCTGGCCGATTTTGGGCTGGCGGTGACGCCCTGTGCCACCGCCAAGGACGAATCCGAGGCGGTCGAGGCGGCGATGCGGATCGGCTTTCCGGTGGTGCTGAAGACGGTCGGCGTCGCCCACAAATCCGATGTCGACGGCGTCAGGCTGAACCTGGCCGATTCCGCGGCCGTACGCGCCGCCCATCGCGACCTGGCCGTGCGGCTGGGGCCGCGCATGCTGGTGGCGCGCATGGTGCAGGGTCGGGGTGTCGAGATGATGCTGGGGCTACAGCGCGACCCGGATTTCGGGCCGGTGGTGCTGATCGGCTTCGGCGGCATCCATGCCGAGATCCTGAAGGACGCCGTCTTCGCCCTGCCGCCCTTCGACGCCGCCGAGGCGCGGCGGCTGATCGACCGGTTGCGGCTGCGGCCGCTGCTGGACGGCGCTCGCGGCGCCCCGGCGGCCGACATCGACGCGCTGGCCCAGGCCGCGGCGCGGTTCTCCGCCCTCGCCGTTGCCCTGGCCGATGTCGTCGAGACGATCGACGTCAATCCGATCCTGGTCCAGACGCACGGCGCGGTTGCGCTCGACGCCCTGGTGGCCGCCCCCTCAGCGTTACGCTGACGGGCGGCCTAACCTGCATCGGCTTACCAGTGGTGGCCGCGGCCACCACCCCAGCCGCCATGGCCCCAGCCGCCGCGGTGGCGGTAGTAGCCGCCATCATGGTCGTCGGCGAGCGCCGCCCCGAGGGCGATGCCACCGACAGCCAGCAGGCCGGCAGCGACCGCCGTGTTCGTGTCCTGCTGCTGCCGCTCCGCCTGCGCTTGGTAGGACAGCTGCCCAAGCGCATTGCAGGCATTGCCGTCACCATAGGAACACTGCTGCGAAGCATAGTTCAGCTGGTTTTCAGCCGGGGTCGGCCCGCAGGCGGCCAACAGGGCCAAAACACCAACAATACCAACACGCCAGGGGGAAATCCTCAACGCACCGGTCATCATGTCCATCTCCTGCCGATCGAAGTTGGCCGATCGGCTCTGCCAAGTATCAATTGGGGCAAATCCGTGTCTTTTTCGTGTTGCAACACGGACCTGTCCACAGGGCGGTCGGATGACATGCCGTATCCTGCGCCCCTTCCGCAACATTACACGGCTGATACTCGGAACTCCGTCTCAAGATTCTTCACGATCGCTGTTGCAGACGGACTAGCCGTGGAGATCGGTCCTTTCAGGTAACGGGAATGACGCCGGATAGTGCCCACCAGGAGATCACTGCCGCGGTGAGATGATGCCTGTCACCAACATCCCCCTTCCCCCCAAGATACAGTGGTGTACTGTACAGCCAGGTTCAGGAAGCGCGACGGCACGGGGCGCAACGGATGCAGCGATATTCCTTCCTTTCGCTGGCGCAGAAGGCGCTGGGCGGCCATCGCGGCTGGGAGCCGGCGTGGCGCAAGGCGACGCCAAAGAAAAGCTACGACGTCATCATCGTCGGCGGCGGCGGGCACGGCCTGGCCACGGCCTATTACCTGGCCCGCAACCACGGCATCACCAATGTCGCGCTGATCGAGCGCGGCTGGATCGGCGGCGGCAATGTCGGCCGCAACACCACGATCGTGCGCTCCAACTACCTGCTGGAGGACAACCAGCATTTCTACGAATGGTCGCTGAAGCTGTGGCACGGCCTGAGCGAGGAGCTGAACTACAACGTCATGTTCTCGGCCCGCAGCTCGATCTTCCTGGCGACGTCGGTGGGCGGCGCCATGGCGCTGCGCCGCCGCGGCAACGGCATGCGGTTGGCCGGCATCGATTCCGAATGGCTGGAGCCGGACGACCTGCGCCGGCTCGCCCCGAACCTCGACTATTCCGACAACGCGCTGTTCCCGATCTATGGCGGCATGCGCCAGGCCCGCGCCGGCACCGCCCGGCATGATGCGGTGGCCTGGGGCTTCGCCCGCGGCGCCAGCGATCTCGGCGTCGACATCATCGAGGATTGCGAGGTCCTGGACTTCCTGCGCGACGGCGAGCGGGTGACCGGGGTGATGACGGCCAAGGGCGCGATCTCCGCCGACCGCGTCTGCCTGGCCACCGCCGGCTCCTCCTCCACCCTCGCCGGCAAGCTGGGGCTGAAGCTGCCGATCGAGAGCCATTTGCTGCAGGCCTTCGTCGGCGAGGGGCTGAAGCCGGTGGTCGACCAAGTCTATTCCTGGGCCGGCAGCGGCCATTTCTACATCAGCCAGTCCGACAAGGGCGGGCTGGTGTTCGGCGGCGATTTGGACGGCTACAATTCCTACGCCCAGCGCGGCAACCTGCCCGTGGTCGAGGACATCGCCACCGCCGCCATCGCGCTGATGCCGAACCTGTCGCGCACCCGCATCCTGCGGCATTGGGCCGGGGTGATGGACATGTCGATGGATGGCAGCCCGATCATCGGCCTGGCGCCGATCGACGGCCTCTATCTCAACATGGGCTGGTGCTATGGCGGCTTCAAAGCCATCCCCGGCTCCGGCTGGGTCTGCGCCCACACCATCGCCAACGGCGCACCGCACGAGCTGAACCGCCCCTTCGCCCTGGACCGGTTCGAGCGCGGCCGGATCATCGACGAGAACGGCGTCGGCCCGATCGCGAACCGGCACTGAGGAGCAGAAACCATGCGAATCCCCTGCCCCTGGTGCGGCCCGCGCGACCTGTCGGAATTCCACTATGGCGGCGACGCCGAGACGCCACGGCCGGCGCATGAGGAGACCGCGGCGGCACCGTGGTTCGACCATGTTTACCGCCATGACAACCCGCGCGGCGCGCATCGCGAATACTGGCAGCACAATTACGGCTGCCGGTCCTGGCTGCTGGTCACGCGCGATACCCTGACCCATGAGATCACCGCGGCCGAGCCGCTGCGGACCGTCGCGAAGGAGGCCGGTCGATGAGTTCGCATCGCCTGGCCCAGGGCGGGCTGATCGACCGATCGCAGCGCCTGGGCTTCCAGTTCGACGGCCAGCGCTATGACGGCCACCCCGGCGACACCCTGGCCTCGGCCCTGCTGGCCAATGGCGTGCGGCTGGTCGGCCGCAGCTTCAAATACCACCGGCCGCGCGGCGTGCTGTCTGCCGGGTCGGAAGAGCCCAACGCGCTGGTCGAACTGCGCAGCGGCGGTCGGCATGAGCCGAACACCCGCGCCACCATGGTCGAGCTGTATGACGGGCTGGCGGCCAGCAGCCAGAACCGCTGGCCGTCGCTGGCCTTCGATGCGCTGGGCGTGGTCAACAGCGTGCTTGCCCCGGTGTTCCCGGCCGGCTTCTACTACAAGACCTTCATGTGGCCGGCCTCGTTCTGGGAACCGGTGTATGAGCGGATCATCCGCCGCGCCGCCGGGCTGGGCACCGCCCCCAAGGAGACCGACCCGGATCGCTATGAACGCCGCCACGCCTTCTGCGACGTGCTGGTGGTCGGCGGCGGTCCGGCGGGCCTGAGCGCCGCCCTGGCTGCGGCCGAGGCCGGGGCCCGCGTCATCCTGTGCGACGAAAACGACCGCCTGGGCGGCGCCCTGCTGGGCGAGAGCGAGACGGTCGAGGGCAAGGCGGCAGCCGATTGGGTCTCCGACCGGGTCGCGGCGCTGCAGGGCTTCGGC
>NZ_JBYRFX010001115.1:0-6457 GCF_057815775.1 Inquilinus sp. | reverse complement strand
GCGGCGATCTGCTTCATCATGGCGCTGCGGGGCCTGTCGAGCCCGGTGACGAGCCGTGTGGGGAACCTGTACGGCATGGTGGGGATGGCGATCGCGGTGGCGACGACGCTGATCCTGCTGCCGCAGGTTCGGAACTACTGGCTGATCGTGCCGGCGATCGCGATCGGCGGCGGCATCGGCTATGTCGTGGCGCAGCGGATCAAGATGACGGCGCTGCCGCAGCTGGTGGCGGCGTTCCACAGCCTGGTCGGGCTGGCGGCGGTGTGCGTGGCGGCGGCGGCGTTCCTGGACCCGGAGGCGTATGCGATCGGGATCAAGGGCGCGATCCATGTCGGCAGCCTGGTGGAGATGTCGCTGGGGGCGGCGATCGGCGCGATCACCTTCACCGGGTCGCTGGTGGCGTTCGCCAAGCTGCAGGGCCTGGTGACGGGCAAGCCGCTGGTGTTCCCGCTGCAGCACCCGATCAACGCGGTGCTGGGCATCCTGATCGTGCTGCTGATCGTGTGGATGTGCGTCGGCCAGTCGGGGGCGGCGTTCGCCCTGCTGATCCTGGTGGCGCTGGCCTTGGGCTTCCTGCTGATCCTGCCGATCGGCGGGGCGGACATGCCGGTGGTGGTGTCGATGCTGAACAGCTACTCCGGCTGGGCGGCGGCGGGCATCGGCTTCACGCTGCAGAACAACCTGCTGATCATCACCGGTGCGCTGGTGGGCTCGTCGGGTGCCATCCTCTCCTACATCATGTGCAAGGGGATGAACCGGTCGATCATCAACGTGATCCTGGGCGGGTTCGGCGGCGACGCGGCGGGGGCCTCGGCGGCGGGTCCGGCGGGCGACCGTGCGGTGAAGCAGGGTTCGGCCGAGGACGCGTCCTTCGTGATGAAGAATGCGCGGTCGGTGATCATCGTGCCGGGCTACGGCATGGCGGTGGCGCAGGCGCAGCATGCACTCCGGGAGATGGCGGACCTCTTGAAGAAGGAAGGGGTGGAGGTGCGCTACGCCATCCACCCGGTGGCAGGCCGGATGCCGGGGCACATGAACGTGCTGCTGGCGGAAGCCAACGTGCCCTATGACGAGGTGTTCGAGCTGGACGAGATCAACCGGGACTTCGCTCAAGCCGACGTGGCGTTCGTGATCGGTGCGAACGACGTGACCAACCCGGCGGCGAAGACGGACCCGGCGAGCCCGATCTACGGCATGCCGATCCTGGATGTGGAGAATGCCAAGACGGTCTTGTTCGTGAAGCGGTCGATGGCGTCGGGCTATGCCGGCGTGGAGAACGAGCTGTTCTTCCGCGACAACACCCTGATGCTGTTCGGCGACGCCAAGAAGATGTGCGAGGACATCGCCAAGTCCTTCGACTGAGCGTCCGCTACTCTTCCCATTGTCATGCCCGGACTTGATCCGGGCATCCAGAGACTGTCGACATCCTCTGGATTGCCGGGTCAAGCCCGGCAATGACAGCAGGGGGAGAGGTCGCCTCAAACCGTTCCTCCTGACTGGGCCGTGCCGCAGCCGTGGCACGGCCATTTTTTGCGTTGCAGCATAAAATTCTCAAAAGACCGACATAAAAAGAAGTTCAGATCGTCTTTCTCGTCTTGCCGGACCGATTCTTCTGGTATACAAAATTCTAAATTCAGTCGACCAAGAAGCCACGAAGGCCGGTCGCACGCTCTGGGATGGAAAGCCGATGCTGGTGGATGGGGTGACGCTCGATGTCGCGCCGCTGGCCGAGAAGGCCAGTTACAAGGCCAAGGCCTACCAGGCCCTGCGCGACGCCATCGTGCGCATGAACATCTACGGCCACAGCCGCCCGATCCGGATCGACGAACGGCAGCTGTGCGAGGCGCTCGGCATCAGCCGGACGCCGGTGCGCGAAGCGATCGCGCTGCTGGAACAGGAAGGCCTGGTCCGGTCGATGCCGCGGCGCGGCGTCTTCGTGGTCCGCAAGACCCGGGACGAGATCCGCGAACTGATCATCGTCTGGGCGGCGCTGGAGGGCATGGCCGCCCGCCTCGCCGCGGACTATGCCACGGCGGCCGAGATCCAGGGGCTGCGGGCCATGATCGCCGGCCAGGCGGCCGATGCCGAGTCACCCGACCGCTTCGCGGCGGCCAACATCGATTTCCATCAGGCGCTGATCCGCCTCGGCGGCTGCGCCCTGATCACCGAGATGACCGAGACCCTGTTCCTGCATATCCGCGCCATCCGCTGGACCCTGATCGGCCGGCCGGAGCGGGCCGGGCGATCGGTGGCGGACCACGCCGCCATCGTCGAGGCGCTGGCGCGGCGCGACGGGGATCTCGCCGAGACGCTGGTCCGGAACCACGCCCTCGACCTGTCGCGGTCGGTCGAGCGGCACGGACACGGCTTCGAATGACCGCGCCGGTGCCGAACGGCGCCGCGCATCCCAAGGCAAGACGGTGAAGGAGGAAGCCAAAATGCCCGATACTGCAGTGAAGGAAGCGGCCGCGACGGAGGAGGTCATCTCCGGCGGACACCTCGTGGCCAAGGCGCTCAAGGCCGAGGGCATCGACACCATCTTCACCCTGTGCGGCGGCCATATCATCGATATCTATGATGGCTGCCTGGACGAGGGCATCCGCATCATCGACGTGCGGCACGAACAGGTCGCGGCCCATGCCGCCGACGGCTATGCCCGCGTCACCGGCAAGCCCGGCTGCGCCGTGGTCACCGCCGGCCCCGGCACCACCGATGCCATCACCGGCGTCGCCAACGCCTTCCGCGCCGAAAGCCCGTTCCTCCTGATCGGTGGCCAAGGCGCGCTCGACCAGCACAAGATGGGGTCGCTGCAGGACCTGCCGCATGTCGACATGATGCGGTCGATCACCAAATTCGCCGCGAATGTGGTGACCACCGAACGCGTCGCCGACATGTGCTCGATGGCCTTCCGCGAGGCCTTCGCCGGTGCGCCCGGCCCGGTCTATCTCGAGATCGGCCGCGACATCCTCGACGGCCATGTGCCGGTGAAGAAGGCAGTGTTCCCGAAGGCCGGCCAGTACCGCTGGTCGACCAAGAGCATCGGCGACCCGCGCGATATCGAGAAGCTGGCCGACATCCTGGTCCATGCCAAGAAGCCCTGCGTGCTGCTGGGCCAGCAGGTCTGGACCTGCCGGGCGGCGGAGGATGCGATCAACTTCGTCCGCACCCTCAATATCCCGGCCTTCATGAACGGCGCCGGCCGCGGCACCCTGCCGCCGGGCGACCCGCATCACTTCCAGCAGACCCGGCGCTACGCCTTCGACAATGCCGACGTGATCCTGATCGTCGGCACGCCCTTCGACTTCCGCATGGGCTACGGCAAGCGCCTGGGCCGCAACGCCACGGTGGTGCAGATCGATCTCGACTACCGCACCGTCGGCAAGAACCGGGATGTGTCGCTCGGCCTGGTCGGCGATTGTGGCGCGATCTTCGCCGCCGTCACCCAGGCCACCTCCGGCCGGGTCGACAACGGCGCCAAGGGCCGCGAGAGCTGGCTCGAGGAGCTGCGGGTCGAGGAAGCGAAGATGGAGGCTGCCCGGCTGCCCAAGCTGCGCTCCGACGCCTCGCCGATCCATCCGCTGCGCCTGGCCTATGAACTGAACGAGTTCCTGACCGACAACACCGTCTATATCGGCGACGGCGGCGACGTCGTCACCTTCTCCGGCGGCGTGGTCAAGCCGCGCGCCCCCGGTCACTGGATGGATCCGGGCCCGCTCGGCACCCTTGGCGTCGGCGTGCCCTTCGCCATGGCGTCGAAGGTGGCGCAGCCGGAGAAAGAGGTGCTCTGCCTGTTCGGCGACGGCACCTTCAGCCTGACCGGCTGGGACTTCGAGACCATGGTGCGGTTCAACCTGCCGTTCATCGGCGTGGTCGGCAACAACTCGCACATGAACCAGATCCGCTACGGCCAGATCCAGAAATACGGCGTCGAGAAGGGCAACATCGGCAACAAGCTCGGTGATGTCCAATACTCGAAATTCGCCCAGATGCTGGGCGGCTACGGCGAGGAGGTCCATGAGGCCAGCCAGATCCGCCCGGCGCTGGAGCGCGCCCGGGAGTCGGGCAAGCCGTCCCTGATCAATGTCTGGATCGACCCCGACGCCTATGCCCCGGGGACCATGAACCAGACGATGTACAAGTAAACAGGCCGCCGCGGGGCGCGGGCTCAATCAAAACCGCCCGCGCCCACCCTGCACGAAAAACACGGGAGAGAGACATGGCTAAGGCCCTGGATGGGGTGCGCGTTCTCGACATGACTCATGTTCAGTCGGGACCCTCGGCGACGCAGATCCTGGCGTGGTTCGGGGCCGATGTGATCAAGGTCGAGATGCCGGGACGCGGCGACATCACGCGCTCGCAGCTGCGCGACATGTCCAATGTCGACAGCCTCTATTTCACCATGCTGAACAGCAACAAGCGCAGCATCACCATCAACATGAAGTCGCCGCAGGGCCAGGACGCCTTCATCAAGCTGCTCGAGCAGTCCGACGTGTTGATCGAGAATTTCGGCCCCGGCGTGCTCGACCGCCAGGGCTTCCCGTGGGAGCGGATCCAGAAGATCAATCCGCGGGCGATCTACGCCTCGGTCAAGGGCTTCGGCCCCGGCCCCTATGTCGACTGCAAGGCCTATGAGACCGTGGCCCAGGCGATGGGCGGGTCGATGAGCACCACCGGCTGGCATGACGGTCCGCCGACCTCGACCGGCGCGCAGATCGGCGACAGCGGCACCGGCATGCATCTGGTCGCCGGCGTGCTGGCCGCCCTACTGCAGCGGACCCAGACCGGCACGGGCCAGCGGGTCGAGGTGGCGATGCAGGACTGCGTCCTCAACCTCGTCCGGGTCAAGATGCGCGACCAGCAGCGCCTGGGCAGCGGCCCCTTGCGCGAGTATCCCAACACCGAATTCGGCGACGCCGTGCCGCGCTCCGGCAATGCCTCGGGCGGCGGTCAGCCGGGCCAGGCGCTGGTCTGTGCCCCCGGCGGCGAGAACGACTACGCCTATGTCATCATCCAGCCGCAGGGCTGGGCGCCGCTGATGCGCCTGATCGGCCGTGAAGAGCTGATCGAGGACCCGGCTTATGCCACGCCGGAGGCACGGCTGAGCCACCTGCCGGATTGTTTCGGCATCATCCAGGGCTGGACCAGCCAGCGCAGCAAGATCGAGGTGATGCAGGCGCTGAACCAGATCGACGTGCCCTGCGGCCCGATCCTGAGCATGAAGGATCTGATCGAGGATCGGTCGATGTACGACCGCGGCATGCTGGTCGACGTGCCGCACCCGGAGCGCGGCAACTACATCCAGGTCGCTTCGCCGATCCGCCTCTCCGACAACGACGTGCCGGTCGAACGCTCGCCGCTGCTGGGCGAACACACCGAGGAAATCCTGGCCTCGGTCGGCTTCGATGCCGACGCCATCGCCGCGATGCGCACCGCCGGAGCCATTTGATTTGAACTGACGCGATACCCGACCGGGCAGCCTCAGGTGGGTCCGGTCCTCCCCACATCCTTTGCTGAGCGAGGACCGCCATGAATGACCACGTAGACGTCCTGGACGACGCGCGGACGATCGCCCGCAGCATCCTTGAAACGGTCAAGCGCGAGGGCCGCACCAGCCTGACCGCACCCGAGGCGCGCGAGCTGTGCGAGGCCTGGGAGATTCCGATCCCGAAGGAGGCGCTGGCGACGTCGGCCGATGAGGCGGTCGCCCAGGCCCAGGCGATCGGCTTCCCGGTCGTGCTCAAGATCGTCTCGCCGCAGATCCTGCACAAGACTGAGGCCGGCGGCGTGCTGGTCGGCGTCAAATCCGCCGAGGACGTCCGCGCCGGCTTCAAGCGCATCGTCGAAAGCGCCGGGCGCTACGATCCGACTGCCGAAATCCTCGGTGTCCAGGTCCAGCAGATGCTGATCGGCGGGCAGGAGGTGATCGTCGGCGCCGTCACCGACCCGAGCTTCGGCAAGCTGGTCGCCTTCGGCCTCGGCGGCGTGCTGGTCGAGGTGCTGAAGGACATCACCTTCCGCCTGGCCCCGGTCAACCGCACCGAAGCGCTGTCGATGCTCGACGGCATCCAGGCGGCGGCGATCCTGAAGGGCGTGCGCGGCGCGCCGCCGGTCGACCGCGAGGCGCTGTCCGACCTGATCGTCAAGGTCTCGAACCTGGTCGATGCGATCCCGGAGATCGTCGAGCTCGACCTCAACCCGGTCTTCGCCCGCACCGACGGCGCCATTGCCGCCGATGTCCGCGTCGTCGTCGATTTCGAGGCCAAGGCGGCGCGGCCGCGGCCGTCGACCGAAGAGATCCTGTCGAAGATGAACCGGATCATGCGGCCGGATGCGGTCGCGGTGATCGGTGCCTCTGCCGAGGACGGCAAGATCGGCAATTCGGTGATGAAGAACCTGATCAACGGCGGCTACAAGGGCGCGATCTACCCGATCCACCCCAAGGCCGACGAGATCCTGG
>NZ_JBYRFX010001114.1:0-11017 GCF_057815775.1 Inquilinus sp. | reverse complement strand
CGGCTCGTAGATCTCACCGCCCCGGTGACCGGAGGGCGACAGGCGCATCGCCGCCCAACCGGCCGCCATCAGCGCCTTCGCCTGCTCGATCATCTCTTCGCCCGGCGGGGCCGAGGTGGTGGCGAAGGTCGGGATCCGGTCCCGCTGCTTGCCGCCGAGAAGCTGGTAGACCGGCACGCCGAGCGCCTTGACGAGGATGTCGTACAGCGCGATGTCGATCGCCGAGATCGCCGCCTGCAGCACGCGGCCGCCTTCGAAATACTGGCTGCGATACATCTCTTGCCACAGCGCGCCGATCCGCAGCGGATCGCGGCCGATCAGGAATTCGCGGTAGTGCTCGATGGCACCGACCACCGCCTTCTCCCGGCCGGAGAGGCCGCTTTCGCCCCACCCGGACAAGCCTTCATCGGTCTCGACCTTGACGATGAGCTGGTTGCGGGTGCCGACCCAGACGGGATAGGCGCGGATGGCTGTGATTTTCATGCCGGTCACCAGTGCCACAGCGTGCCGTCCTCCAGCCGGTTCACCGGCAGGTAGGCGCGTTGATACGGATGTTTCGACGCCAGCGCCTCGTCGATGTCGACGCCATGGCCCGGCGCCTCGCCGGGGTGGATGTAGCCGCCCTCCTGCTGCCAGGAATGCGGGAAGACCTCATGCATCAGCGGCGTGTAGCCGGAGAATTCCTGGATGCCGAAATTCGGCACCCAGAGGTCGATATGGGCGTTGACGCCCATCGCCACCGGCGAGACGTCCATCGGCCCGTGGCAGGCGGTGCGGATGTGATAGACCGAGGCGAAGTCGAAGATCCGCCGCAGCCCGGTCACGCCGCCGGCATGGACCGAGGTGACGCGGATGTAGTCGATCAGCTGCTCCTCCATCAGCAGCCGCGCATCCCAGATGGTGTTGAAGATCTCGCCCAGCGCGATCGGCGTCGTGGTGTGCTGGCGGATCAGGCGATACCCCTCCTGCAGCTCAGCCGGCACCGGGTCCTCCAGCCAGAACAGCCGGAACGGCTCCAGGTCCTTGCCCAGCCGCGCCGCCTCGATCGGCGTCAGGCGGTGATGCGTGTCGTGCAGCAGGTGCAGGTCGTCGCCATAGACATCCCGCAGCCGGGTGAACAGCTTCGGGATGTGGGTCATGTATTTGGAGGTCGACCACACCTCCTCATGCGGGAGGGCCTCGACCATGCCGCCCCGGTCCTGCTTGGCCCCCTTGCCGGTGCCGTAGATCGCGGGCAGCCCCGGGATGCCGACCTGGGCGCGGATGGCGACATGACCCTCGTCGCGCTTCTTGCCGACGGCGTCGACCGCCTCCTCGATGCTCATGCCCTGGGCATGCGAATAGACCATCGCCCTCTGCCGCGAAGCGCCGCCGAGCAGCTGGTACAGTGGCATGTTGGCCGCCTTGGCCTTGATGTCCCACAGCGCCATGTCGACGGCCGAGATCGCCGCCATGGTGATCGGGCCACGCCGCCAATAGGCGCCGCGGTAGAGATACTGCCAGATGTCCTCGATCTGCCGGGGATCGCGCCCGATCAGCAGCGGCGCGACATGGTCCTGCAGGTAGCTGACCACCGCGAGTTCGCGCCCGTTCACGGTGCCGTCGCCGACGCCGTACAGGCCTTCATCGGTGACGATCTTGACGGTGACGAAGTTCCGCCCGGGCGAGCAGACGATGACTTTGACGTCCTGGATCTTCATGGGAGCCCCTTGTCTGAAACGGGTCGCGGCCGCGCAGGCGGCCCCTCAGTCGGGATCGTGGCGCCAGCCGAGCATCCGTTCGGCCTTGGCGGATGAGAAGAAGCTGCTGAAGCCGCCGAGGTCGCCGCGGATCGGCACGTCCGGGAAGAAGCGGGCGGCGAGATCCCGGCTCGGCACGTCCATCACCGTATCCGGCGCGACGATGTAGAACGCCTCATGGCCCTTAAACGGCGCGTCGAGCGCCAGCAGGCAGGCCCGCGACGCCGCGTCGTAGAGGGTGTAGGCCCACAGGTGCCTGGACGCCGCCTTGGTCTCGAAGCCGAAGACGGACGCGGCATGGGCACGTGCATCCGTCACCAGGTGGAAGCGCAGGCTGGCGATCCGCAGGCGGCTGTAGCGGCGGGCGAAAGTATCTGCCTGCTGCTCGCAGATCCATTTCGACAGCCCATAGGGCTCTTCGGTGTAATTCGGGTGCGCCTCATCCAGCGGCAGGTAGTCGAAATGCGCCTCCCGGCTGAAGGACAGGCCGATCGCGTTGACGCTGGAGGCTTGCACGATCCGGGTGATGCCGACCTCGACCGCGGCGCGCAGCGCGTTGTAGCTGCCGGTGACATTGTTGTTGTGGACGATGTGGTCGGGGTGGTGCCCCGGCGAGGGAATGGCCGCCATGTGGATCAGGGCGTCGCAGCCGCGGAAGGCGTCGACCAGCGCGTCG
The DNA here is from genome assembly GCF_057815775.1 of Inquilinus sp. Classification (NCBI taxonomy): domain Bacteria; kingdom Pseudomonadati; phylum Pseudomonadota; class Alphaproteobacteria; order Rhodospirillales; family Rhodospirillaceae; genus Inquilinus; species Inquilinus sp. The sequence continues at coordinate 8,602 of NZ_JBYRFX010001114.1, read as the reverse complement.
TAGTCGCCGATATCGGCCTGGACGAAGCGGAAGTTCTCCTGGTCCTTCGCGTCCACCGGCACGGCGCGGTCGATGCTGACGATGCGGTGGCCGCGGCGCAGGGCCTCGGTTGCGATGGCGCTGCCGATCCGGCCGCTGCCGCCGGTCAGCGCAATGGTCCTGGTCTTCGACCGGGGTGTCTTGGTTGTGGTCATCGAGGTCTCGTCACGAAGCGTAGACGGCCTGATGCAGGCCGCGGATGTAGCCGATGGCGTAGAGCCGCCCGAAGGCGGAGTAGCCGGCATGCGCGTTGCTGTCGCCCTCGACCGTCGGCACATGGTCGGGCCGCAGCACGCCGTCGAAGCCGATGTCGCGATAGGCGCGCATGCAGGCCAGCATGTCGGTCTTGCCAGCGTCGTGCCATGTCTCCCGGAACGCCTCCGGCGTCCCCTGCACGTCGCGGAAATGGACGAAGGAAATGGCCTTGCCGAAGCCGCGGATGGCGCCGGGCAGGTCGTCGGTCATCAGGGTGAAATTGCCCTGGCACAACGTGATCGTGTTCATCGGGCTCGGCACCGTCTCGACCAGGCGCCGGTAATTGTCGATGCTGCGCATGATCCGGCCGACGCCGCGGATCGGCGACAGCGGCGGATCGTCCGGGTGCATCGAGATCTTCACCCCGGCCTTCTCGGCGACCGGCAGCACCTTCTTCAGGAAGTATTCGAGGTTGATCCAGAGCTCGTCCTCGCCGATCGGCGGGTTGCTGGTCAGGTCCGCGGGCACGTCGGCGATGTCGAAGCTGGTGACCACCGAGCCGCCGCGCGAGGGCGTCGCCAGGTTGGTGCGCACCCAGTTGAAGTCGGTCATCCACTCGTAGCACCAGACCGGGATGCCGAGCCGGCCCATGCTCTCCAGCAGCGTGCAGACGGTCGCGATCTCCTCATCGCGCCCCGGCAGGCCGCGCTTCGCCTGGTTCAGCGGCGGCCGGGCCTCGATCACCTTCAGGGTGAAGCCGGCCTCCTCGTAGCGCTGCTTCAGGCGCTGCAACGGCCCGAAATCCCACGGCGCCTCGCCCTGCAGCAGATCGTCGGGCGCAAGGCCACCGACCGCAAGGTCCACCCCGGCCTGCCGCGCCAGTTTCCAGACAGGCGTCGGCGTGGGGCTGATGAATTCGGCGATTTCGAGCATGGTCGTGAGGATCCCGGAGAGAGGCTGAGAGGGAACGGTGGTCGATGGTCAGGCGGGCAGCAGCTCCGACAGCTGCTCCTGCGCCACCTGCGGCTGCCGGTCGTAGAGGAAACATGAGGCGGTCTGGCGATCGCCGATCCGGAACAGCGGCGGCTCCGCCCCGCACACCGCCATCGCCCGCGGGCAACGGGGCCGGAAGCGGCAGCCGTCGGTGCCGATCGCGGCGTCGCGCGCCTGGATCGGCTGGGCGCCCCAGCGCTGGTCGAGATTGGGCCAGGGGATCGAATCCACCAGCAGCTGGGTGTAGGGATGCTGGGGGTCCTTGATCACCTGGTCGACGTCCCCCGCCTCCATCACCGCGCCGCGATAGAGCACGATGATCGACTTGGCGATGTGATAGGCGGTGGTGAGGTCATGCGTGACGTGGATGATCGACACGCCATGGTCGCGCTGCAGGTTGCGCAGCGTCTCCAGAATGGTGGCGCGGAGCGATGCGTCGACCATCGACACCGGCTCGTCGGCGATCAGCAGCCGCGGCTTCAGCAGCAGGGCGCGGGCGACATTGATACGCTGGCGCTGCCCACCGGACAGCTGGTGCGGGAAGCGCCCGAGGATGTCTTCCGGCCGCAGCCCGACGGCGGTCAGCGCCTCCTCCATCTTGGCCCGCGCCTCGAGCTTCGATTTTGCCAGACGGAATTTCCGGATCGGCACAACAAGCAGGTGGTCGACCGTGTAGAACGGGTTGAAGACGGCGAAGGGGTCCTGGAACACCGCCTGCACCTCGCGGCGATAGGCCATCTTCTCCTTGCCATGCAGGGTCGCGACATCCTTGCCGCGATAGATGATCCGGCCGGTCGACGGCGCGATGAAGCCGAGCAGCAGCATGGCCAGCGTGGTCTTGCCGCTGCCGCTTTCGCCGGCCACGGTCAGGATGGTCGGCTCGTCCTCCTTGAGCGTCAGCGAGATGTTGCGCAGCGCCACCGTGGTCTGCGCGTTGACCAGCCCGCGCGTATAGGTCTTCGAGACGTCTTCGAGCCGCAGCAGATCGGCCATCTCAGGCGTCCCCATCATAGAGGTGGCAGGTCACGCCGCGGCCGCCGGCCAGGACGCGCTGCTCGGGCCGCTTCGTGCTGCAGACCGCCATGGCCCTGTCGCAGCGCGGGTGGAAGGCGCAGCCGCCGGGCAGCCGCAGCAGCGACGGCGCCAGGCCGGGGATGCCACGGAAGACGCCCTTGTTGTCGAGGCTCGGCAGGCTCTCGATCAGCGCCCGGGAATAGGGGTGCTTCGGGTCCGTGAACATCTCGCGGACGGTGCTGACTTCGACCAGCCGCCCGGCATACATCACCGCGACCTTGTCGACGAACTGCGCCATCAGGCCCATGTCGTGGCCGATCAGGATGACCGCGACATCGATCGCCTTTCGCACGTTGTCGATCGTCTCCATCACCTGGCGCTGGGTCACGACGTCGAGCGCGCTGGTCGGCTCATCGGCAATGATGACGTGCGGGTCGAGCAGGATGCCGATGGCGATGCAGACGCGCTGCTTCATGCCGCCCGACAGCTCATGGGCAAACATGCGGAAGACGCCGGCATCGAGATCGACCGATTGCAGCGCCCGCCGGCAGCGCGCCTGGATGGCGGCGCGGGATTCAGCCGGCAGATGCGACTTCACCGCATCGATCATCTGGGCCCCGATCCGCATCACCGGGTTGAGCGAATTCATCGCGCCCTGCGGGATATAGGCGATCCGGGACAGGCGCGCCTGGCGCATGCCTTCGGCGTCGAGCGCCATCAGGTCGGCGCCGCCAACGATCACAGCACCACCCTCGATCCGGCCCGGCGGCTTGATCATCCGCGTCATGGCCAGCGCCAGGGTGCTCTTGCCCGAGCCGCTTTCGCCGACCATGCCCAGCTTCTCGCCGGCCCTCAGCGTGAAACTGACATCGTCGAGCGCCTTGGCGCGGCCGGAATCCGTGTAGTAGGTCACTTCGAGGTTTCGCACTTCGAGGACCGGGCCGGCCTGCACCGCCGCGATGGGCTGGTTCATGCCCCCTGCCCGCTCCCGGGTCGGCGCAAGCGTCATGGTCATCGTCCTCACTCCGACCTGCGCACGCGGGGATTGGCCAGCTCGTCGAGCCCCATATTGATCAGGGCGAGCGACCCGAGGATCAGGATCATCGCGATCGACGGGATGATCGGCCACCACCACCAGCCGTTGAAGAAGGCGCCCTGCGACTGCGCCGCCCAGATGATGTTGCCCAGCAGCGGCTCACGCAGCGGCCCGAGCCCGAGCACGGCGAGGTAGAAGGCGGCGAACACGGCCGAGAACACCTGGGCGACGAAGGCCGCGGCGATGAAGGGCAGCAGGCAGGGCAGGATCTCCTTGAAGATGATGCCGAAATCGCCGACGCCCGACAGCTTCGCCACGGCGACGAACTGCCGTTCCTTCATCGTCAGCACCTGGGCGCGGATGACCAGGGTCGGCCCCATCCAGGCCAGCAGCACCACGATCATCGCCATGGTGACGATGGTGACGTCGCGCTTGTCGAGCGATCCGGCGATCACGACCTGGATCAGCAGCACCGGGATCGGCGCCAGGATCTGGCAGATCGTCCGGATCACGGCATCGGTCCAGCCGCCGAAATAGGCGGCGATGAAGCCGAGCACGACGCCGATCAGCGTGCCGAGGCCGCCGGCGACGAAGCCGATGAAGGCCGTCTGCCACATGCCCAGCACCATGGCGGCGAACAGATCGCGGCCGAAGAAATCGGTGCCGAACGGATATCTCAGGCTCGGCGGCTTCTTCACCGCCACCGACAGCGGATAGGCATCCTTCGGGTTGATCGTGAGCAGGCCGATGATGGTGAAGGCCACGAGGCCGAGCAGGATCGCGACGCCGAGGGCCAGCCCCTTGTTGCGCCGCAGATAGCGCAGCATCAGGACCAGGCTGCCGGGGCGTTCGATCCGGCGCTCGGCGGGCGGTGAGAGGGTGGCGATCGACATGTCTCTCCCTCCTCACGAACTGCGGACGCGGGGATCGAGCAGCGGGTAGAGGAATTCGACCACCGTCATCAGCACCGCCACGGCGATGGTGATGAACAGGACAATGCCGTAGATGGTCGGGAAGTCGTTCGCGCGGATCGAGAGATTGAGCATGCTGCCGATGCCCGGCAGGCCGAACAGCCCCTCGACGATGATGGCCGAGGTGACCATGGTGCCGAGCGCAAGGGCGAGGCCCGTCACCTGCGGCAGCAGCGCGTTGCGGAGATAGTAGTCGCGGAAGATCCGGCCGCCGGTCAGGCCCTTGTGCTCGGCGAAGGTCACATAATCCTCGCCCTGGATGGTGATGCCCATGCCACGCATCGACAGCACCCAGCCGCCGACCGAGCCGAAGATCAGGGCCAACGCCGGCAGCACCTGATGCTGCAGCAGGTCGAGGATGAAGTCGAGGGTGAAGGTCGGCACCACCCCGGCCGAATAGGCGCCGCCGAGCGGCAGCCATTTCAGCCGGAAGCCGATAAAGAACAGCAGCAGGATGCCCATGATCACCGGCGGCACGCCGGTCAGCAGGATGAAGGGCGTCGCGAAAGCCCGGAGCCAATGCGGCGCGCGCGGCCAGGCGGCGACGGCGCCGAGCAGATTGCCGATGATGAAGCTGAGGATCGTCGTGACCAGCAGCAGGCCGATGGTCCAGGGCAGCGATTGCGCGATCAGCTCGGCCACGGTCGACGGATAGCGGTACAGCGAGTAGCCGAAATCCATCCGCAGGATGTTGCCGAGATAGGTCCAGTACTGGTGGTACAGCGGCTGGTCGAGCCCGAATTGCTGCTGCATCGAGGCGATGATCTTTTCGAGATCCGCCGGCGAGAAACCGCCGGTGCGCGCCAGCTCGCCGAACCGTTCGCGCAGCGCATTGCGGCTCGACAGGCGCGGAATGAAGAACACGATGGTCGAGGCGGCCCAGACCACCAGGACGAGGAACAGCAGACGGCGGATGACGAGCTTTACAGTCACTGGAGAAATCCTGGTGTCTGTTGCCGTTCAGGGGGGGCGCGCCGGCGGCGCGCACCTGTCTCAATCGAACGATCGGGCGTTACTTGGCGCCCGACGGCTGCAGCGTCGCGATCACCAGCAGGCCGGTGTGGGCCCAGAACGCGCCATTGGTGCCGGTGGCGATGTTCGTGGAACTCGGCCAGCCCTTCCAATAGTGGTTGTTGTACGGGATCCGGTGCAGCCACTGGATGACAGGCACGTCGATCACATCGCGCCAGTAGATGCCGAGAGCCTTGGCCGCCCCCTCCTGGAACTTCGGATCGCTGGAATCGAGCGGCGAAATCTCGTCGAGGATCTTGTCGTATTCGGCGTTCTTGTAGCGCGAGAAGCGGTTGGCGCCCCCCGCCGACCCGTTCGCGTTGCTGTATTTGCCGTGATAGAGATTCAGCGCCTCGAACGCATCGTAGAGGCTGGCACCGTGGCCGAAGAGATAGAGGCCGGCCTTGCCGTCGACCATGTTCTGGAAGGCATCGGTGCCGAAATTGACATTCGCATCGAAGCCGCCTTGGCGCAGCATCTCCGCCAGGATCGGGGCGATGTCGCCATGGATGGTCTCGAAGGCCTGGATGGTGGCGTCGAAGGTCTTGCCGTCCTTCTCCCACAGGCCGTCGTCATTCTTGGTGAAGCCGGCCTCGGTCATCAGCTTCGCACTCTCATCGAGGTCGAACTTGCCGGGCTGGTACTTCGCCTCTTCGGCCTTCACCGCGTCGGTTTCTGCGAATTTCTGCAGGTTCGGGTAGAGCGGGAACGGATAGATTGTCGCGATCTTGGCGCCGTCATACAGCACCTCGTTGATGCGATCGCGGTCGATGGCAAGGCTGATCGCCTTGCGGACCCGCACATCGCTGTAGGGCGCGAGCTGGGTGTTCATCCACAATGAGTTCGGCCACCAGTCGAGATAGCCATAGGGCGATTCCGTGCCCGTCCAGGACTGGATCTCCTTGTTCTGCTCCAGGATGTTGCCGATCACCTGGGCCCGCATATCGACCGAGGAATCGAACTCGTTGTTCACCAGCCGCTGGGCCACCGTATCGATCGGCTGGTTCAGCACGTTGACGATGACGACACGCTTCACCGCCGGCTGGCCGATCCGCCCCGCCTTCACCGCCCACCAGTCCGGGCGCAAATCCATGATCTTCTGGTTGGCGTTCCAGGCGATGACGTCGTAGGGGCCGGAATGGGGGATCTGGTCGAGGCCCACGGCCGCCGTCGGGTTCGGCTGGGCGGATTCCCAGTCCGCCTGCACGATCGGCAGGCCGGTGTCGAACTTCTCGGTCAGCACCTCGAATTTGAAGCGCGGCGCCGGCTGCTTGAATTTGACCTCGACGGTCAGGTCGTCCTTGGCGCTGACGCTGTCGACGAATTGCTGGAAATGCGCGTGATAGGGCAGCGATTCATACTTCATCTGCCCTTCGAAGGTGTAGACCACATCCTTCGAGGTGACCGGCTTGCCATCGCTCCATTTGGCATCCTTGTTGATCTTGATTTCGAGCGATGTGAAGTCCGGCGAGTAGTCCATGCTGTCGGCCAGCCACGGCACGAATTCGCCCTTGAATATGGCGAAGTACATCAGCGGTTCGAACAGCAGGTTGTTGCCCTCCTGATGCGTATAGCCCGGCAGCACCCAGGGGTTGGTGGTGCCGATCGAGGTGCCGCCCGCGACCCCCCAGCCGAGAACGAGCGTCTGGTTGCGGGGAATGTCCGGCAGCGCGCCCTTGGGCGCGATTTCCTGTGCCGCCGGCAGGCCGGCACTCTGCCCGAACGACGCAGCCGGCGCGATGATCGCGGCCGCGGCGAGCACGAGGCCGGCGAGACCCCGGCCGGCTAGGCGTTTCAGACTGACCATAGGACAGATCTCCTCCCTGTGATTGTCGAATGGTGCAAATGTCGTCTTTGCACCTCTTGGGCGCTCTTCCGGCGCGACGACGCACTGTCCATGCCTTCGCAAAATCAAAAGATCTCGCAACTCGACCGAAAGCACTCGGTCGAACATAGGCACGACAATGCAATGTCCTTTGGTTTCCTGCTTTCCTCCTCCTTCAGCGATATTGCTTATCGCAAAGCAATTCGCATCTTGTATATTTGATTGCAGCCTAGGTCAGTTTCACGACCGGCTCAACCGCCAATAATCGTCCGGCGCCCCTATTTTCGACAGCCGCCTCCGCCGCCACCGAACACATGAGATGGAGAAGACCGATGCCAGCCCCCGCCATGCGCGTTGCCGTGGGCCAATTCCGCGAGCTCACGGACGAAAAGCTTCGATTCGCCGCCCAGATCGGCGTCACCGGCATCCAGATGAACAATCCGGCGCTGCCCGGCGACACGTATTGGAAAGAGGCGGACATCCGCCGGCTGGTCGAGACGGTCGAAGCCGCCGGCCTGGCCTTCGAGGCCATCGAGAACGTCCCGACCCATTTCTACGACAAGGCGATGCTCGGCCTTCCCGGGCGCGACGAGCAGATCGAGAATTACTGCCGGACGCTGCGCCATGTCGGCCGCGCCGGGGTGCCGATCCTCGGGCTGCACTTCATGCCCAATTCCGTCTGGCGCACCGACCGGCAGGCTCCCGGCCGCGGCGGCGCCGGCAACACGCGGTTCGAGATGGCCAGGGTCGAGGGCACGACCAAGGCGGAGTGGCGACGCTTCATGCCGACGACGCTCGGCCGGCCGGATTCGATGCCGGTTTTCGACGAGACGGACGGCATCGTCACCGCCGAGATGATGTGGGCGAACTATACCTATTTCATGGATGCGGTCCTGCCCGTCGCCGAGGAGGCCGGCGTGAAGCTCGCGCTGCATCCCGACGATCCGCCGGTACCGATGCTGGGCGGCGTCGCCCGCATCTTCAAGGACCCGGCGGATTTCAAGCGCGCTTATGCCCGCTATGCCGACAGCCCCTCCTGGGGCCTCGACCTCTGCCTCGGCTGCTGCTCGGAAATGCCCGGCGGCGCGGAGGTTGTGAGGGAGATGATCACGGTCTTCGGACCGAAGGGGTGCATCTTCTACGTCCATTTCCGCGATGTGCAGGGCACGGTGCCGGACTTCACCGAATGCTTCATCGGCGAGGGGAATTTCGATCCCGCCGAGGCCATGACGCTGCTGCGGACAAGCGGCTTCACCGGCTTCCTGCTGGACGACCATGTCCCGCATATGGACGACGACACCGACTGGAGCCATCGGGGTCGCGCCCATGCGATCGGCTACATGCAGGGGCTCCTGCGCGTGGCCGAGCGGGCCGCCTGACGTCGGAGAGGCCTTCTCGACCTGAGAAAGCCGGCTTCGCTCCGCACGAGTCACAGCATCTCCTCCCGAAGCTGGTCCGGTGGTTACTCCACCTTGGTCTTCTGGCCGCGCCGCGCCGCGCGCATCTGCTCGATGATGT
>NZ_JBYRFX010001113.1:0-1788 GCF_057815775.1 Inquilinus sp. | reverse complement strand
AGCGTGACTTCCGGATAGGCCTGTGTGAAGCGGCGGAACAGCGGTGCCAGGACCAGCGCGGCCGCCATGCGCGGCACGTTGAGGCGCACCGTGCCATGCGGCCGCGCGCTGAACGCATTCACCCCCTCGACCGCCCGATCGACACTGGCGAAGGCGGGACCGATCTGGTCGAGCAGCGCCTGCCCTGCTTCGGTCGGCGAGACGGTCCTCGTCGTGCGGTTCAGCAGGCGGACGCCCAGCCTCGCCTCCAGCGCCCGCAGCGTCTGGCTGAGGGCCGAGGGCGACAGGCCGAGAGGACCGGCGGCGCGGGAGAAGCTCGCCGCCTCCGCCACCGCCGCGAAGGCCCGCAGCTCGGCATAGTCGCTGCCGCGCATTCTATCTCCATTACTTCAAAGCTATTGAAGATCATGGATCATTTTCTTCAGAGAGGCGAGGCGCCAGTTTGGGTGCGGCAGGCCATGAACCGCCCAGCCAAGAGGAGCCGCCATGAACATCCTGATCGTCCACGCCCATCCCGAACCGCGCAGCTTCAACGGCGCGCTGACCGGCACCGCCCGCCGCACACTGGCCGAGGCCGGCCATGCGGTCGTGGTCTCCGATCTCTACGCCATGGGCTGGAACCCGCGCTCCGACCGGGGGAATTTCACCGGCGTGCTGGACCCCGACACGTTCAAGCAGCAGCTGGAAGAGGCCCATGCCAGCGAAACCGGCGGTTTCGCCGCCGATGTGCAGGCGGAGCTGGACAAGCTGCTGCGCTGCGACGTGCTGATCCTCCAGTTCCCGCTGTGGTGGTTCTCGCTGCCGGCGATGCTGAAAGGCTGGGTCGACCGGGTCTTCGCCATGGGCGCGGTCTATGGCGGCGGCCTGTGGTACGACCGCGGCCGCTTTGCCGGGCGGCGGGCGATGCTGTCGCTGACCGCGGGCGGCCCGGCATCGATGTACGGGCCGGACGGGCTGAACGGCGACATCGACGGGCTGCTGTATCCGATCCAGCACGGCATGCTGCGCTTCACCGGCTTCGACGTGCTGCCGCCCTTCATCGCCTGGCAGCCCGCCCGGATCGGCGACGATGCCCGCCGGGCCTATCTTGAGCAGTACCGGCAGCGGCTGCTGACCCTGGCGATGACCCCGCCGCTGCGCTTCCCCAGCCTCGACGATTACGACCCGGAAACCTACACGCTGAAGACCGGGGCGGCGGCATGAGGATCCTGGTCATCGGCGCCACCGGCACCATCGGCATGGCTGTCGCCGCGGCGCTGGAGGATCGGCACGAGGTGGTGCGCGCCTCCCGCCGCGGGTCCCTGGCCGTGGATCTGGAACGGCCGGAAACGATCGAGGCTCTGCTGCACTCGACCGGCGCAATCGACGCCGTCATCTGCTGCGCCGCCAGCGCCCCGATGGCAGCGCTGGCCACCGCCACGGATGCGGAGTTCACCCGCGGGCTGCCGGGCAAGCTGCTGGGCCAGGTGGCGCTGCTGCGCCGCGCCCTGCCGCATCTGCGCGACGGCGGCTCGATCACCCTGACCAGCGGCGCCTTCGACCGCCCGACGCCGGGCAGTGCCTTCGGCGCCCTGGTCAATGCCGGGCTGGAGGCCTTCATCCGTGCCGCCGCGGCCGAACTGCCGCGCGGCCTGCGGGTCAACGGCGTCAGCCCCGGCTGGGTGCGCGAGACGCTGCTGGCGATGGGGCTGGACGGCGCCGACGGCACGCCGGTCGCCACGGTGGCGCAGGCCTATGTCGCGGCGGTGGAGGCCGCGATGACCGGACAGGTGATCGTGCCGGGGGGCG
>NZ_JBYRFX010001112.1:0-5830 GCF_057815775.1 Inquilinus sp. | reverse complement strand
GTGGCCGACCGGCTGGGGCTGCCGGTGCTCGCCGTCATCCGCGGCCATGCCACCCATTCCCAGGCGCCGGAATGGTTCACCACGGCGCCGATCGGCGCGATCCGGACGATGCTCGATCAGGTGGGCTGGCGGGCCGGCGACGTCGATCTGTTCGAAATCAACGAGGCCTTCGCCGCCGTGGTGATGGCGGCGATGCGCGATCTCGACCTGCCGCACGACAAGGTCAATATCCATGGCGGCGCCTGCGCGCTCGGTCATCCGATCGGCGCCACCGGGGCCCGGCTGATCGTCACCCTGCTGGCGGCGATGGAACGGCAGGGCGTGCATCGCGGCGTCGCCTCGCTGTGCATCGGTGGCGGCGAGGCCACGGCGATCGCGATCGAGCGGCCCTGAGGCGTCACCCGCCGGGATGACGGCGTCACCCTGGGATGACGACGGCGTCACCCCCGGATGGCGTTGCCCGGCAGGATGCGCAGATCCAGGGCGATCAGCGTGGCGCTGGCATAGCCGCGCAGCGCCGTCGCCGTGGTCGACAGGGTCAGGCAGGTCTCGGCCTGGCCGGGATAGCGCGTGCACAGCGAATCACCGCGGATGGCCCAGCTGCCGACGACATGCCGGGGGGTCTCGGCCCGGGTGACGACGCCGCTCGGGTCGTAATACTCGGTCCACGGCCCCTGCTGGTTGTAGCGGATGTCGGTCCCGGTCAGGGAGTTGCCGACCAGCAGCGACCGCAGCTTGTCACCGGGCACGGCGTTCGGCACCAGCGGCATCGTCGCCACCGGCCGGGGCAGCGGCTTGGTCTGGCCGGGCGCGATCCCGCCCAGCTGGCTCAGCAGCCCGGGATAGGCCGGGTCGGTCGGCCGGACCAGGCGTTGCGACAGGCCGGTCTCGGCGGCGCTGGCCGGGCCGTAGGTCAGCATGATCGACGCGTCGGACCGCATCGTGGCGCTGTCGACCGGCCCGCCAGGGGCGGCCGGGAGATAGCCCGGCGGCTGGGGCACGAAGGCCGTACCGGGCGGTGCGGGCACCGGCGCCGGTGCCGACGGCTGGCCGATGACCAGCGGACGCGACGGGGCGACCGGATTGGGCGGCAGCGGCATCACCGGCCGCACGATGGTGGGCGCGGTCGGGGCGACCAGCACCTGCTGCGGCGGCGTGTACACAGGCGGCGCGTAAACGGGCGGTGAAACCGGGGCGGAGGGCAGGGCGACGGGGGCCGGGCGCAGCACCAGCGCGTTCTGGCCGGCCAGTTCGAAGGCGCCGGGCCGGCCGGCCAGCCGGGCCTCGATGAAGGAGGCGTGGGCCAGGTCGTCCCGCGAATAGCGGCCGGCGGCGCCGGTGCTCGGCAGGGCGCAGGGGATCGTCAGATTGACCGGCGTGCCGATCGCCAGCCGGCCGGGGCTGTCGGGAAAGGTGCCGATCACCCCGGCGTCGATCCGGCAGGACCCGATGCCGGAGGCGGCGCTGATCGTCTCGGAATAGCGGTTGACCTGCAGCTGGACGTGATAGCCCGACTGCGCCCAGGCCGCTGGCGCAGTCGACAGTGCCAGGCCGAAGGCGGCGAACAGCAAAGCCGAACGTCTCATCGTCGCCATCCTTCCAAACCCGGCCGTGCCGGCTAGAAACGGGCCAGCCGCAAACGGATCAGCCGCCTCAGCCCTGCTGATAGGCCCAGACCGAAGCCGGCGGGATGTTGGCCGGGACGAAGCCGACGCGGCGGCCGGCCAGCCCCAGCTTGTCGCGCGGCAGTGGCGAGGCGAGCGAGTAGGTGTACAGCACGATCTGCCGGCCCTTCGGCATCACCGAATAGGCCGAATCGACGATCGCCTGCTGCTCCTCGATCGTCAGCAGCAGCATCGGGATGCCGCACACCGTGGTGCCGACCTTGCCGACCACTTCGGGCGGCAGGATCTCGGTCAGCCGGCGGGCGTCGCCCTCGATCACATGGATGCCCGGGAAGATGTCGCGCAGATGCTGCGCCATCTCGCGGTTGATCTCGATGACGTACAGCCGGTCGGCCGGGACGCCGCGCTCCAGGATGCCGCGCGTGATCGCGCCGGTGCCGCCGCCGAGCTCGACGACGTACTCGTCGGGCGCACGCACGATCTCCTGCGTCAGCCGGCGCTTCAAGGCTGGCGACGAAGGCGTCACCGAACCCACCTCACGGGGGTTGGCAAGCCAGCGGCGGAAGAACAGCCAAGGGTTCATATCCGGCCGGTCTTGGCCGGCTTTGTGGTCGGTCATCGGGCAAACAGTCCTTACGACGTCGATCGGATGGAGGCGTTGAGATCCTCCGGGCGACGAACGCTGTGATGCGCCGATCTGTTTCCATTCGCAAGATCGACTCCACGCATCCCAGTGCTTTGCGGGTGGTATCGGAGCGAATAATGGCCGGCGCGAGCCTTTCGTTACCACCGGACTCCGGTCGCGGCGGAAGATTACCGGTGTAGCCCGGTGTCGCGACACTGACATCATCGCGTAGCGGAACGGCGGCATTCCTGGCCCGATGGGGCGGGACGTGACTGTGGCTGCAGTTGACGGCATCCCCTGCCTGGGACAGAAATTGTGCCCGGCCGCCGGGTCCACGCAACACTGGTGCTTTCTCTCCATGACTGACGCAACCTTTGGAACCGCCACGCCGGCGCCCGCCAACAGCACCGGCCGGATCGTGGTCGCAAGCCTGATCGGGACGGCGATCGAGTTCTACGATTTCTACGTCTACGGCACCGCCGCGGCGCTGGTGCTGGGCCCGGTGTTCTTCCCCAGCGAATCGGAGACGGCGCAGCTTCTGCTGTCCTTCGCCACCTTCGCCATCGCCTTCATCGCCCGCCCGGTCGGGTCGGCGCTGCTCGGCCATTTCGGCGACCGCATCGGCCGCAAGGCGACGCTGGTGGCGTCGCTGCTTCTGATGGGCATCACGACCACGCTGATCGGATTCCTGCCCGGCTATGCCTCGATCGGCTGGGCCGCGCCGGCGCTGTTGTGCCTGCTGCGCTTCGGCCAGGGCCTCGGCCTCGGCGGCGAATGGGGCGGGGCGGCGTTGCTGGCGGTCGAGAATGCCCCGGCCGGCAAGCGCGGCTGGTTCGGCATGTTCCCGCAGCTCGGCGCCCCGATCGGCTTCATCGCCGCCAACGGCCTGTTCCTGCTGCTGGCGCTGGGGCTGGACGACGACCAGTTCCGCAGCTGGGGCTGGCGGGTGCCGTTCCTGCTCAGCGCCGCGCTGGTCATCGTCGGGCTGTATGTCCGGCTGAAGCTGGTCGAAACCCCGGTGTTCCGCGCGGCGATGGCGCGGCAGGAGCGGGTGCGGGTGCCGATCGGCGACGTGCTGCTGCGCTACACCCGGGTCACCATCCTGGGCACGCTGGCGATGGTGTCCTGCTATGCCCTGTTCTACATCACCACGGTGTTCGCGCTCGGGTTCGGCACCAAGTCGCTGGGCTATTCGCGCCAGGCCTTCCTCGGCCTGGAATGCATCGCCATCGTGTTCCTGGGCATCGGCATCCCGATTTCCTCGCGCCTCAGCGACCGATTCGGCCGCCGCCCGGTGCTGATCATCGGCGGCATCCTGACGGCGCTGTTCGGCTTCCTCCTCGCGCCGATGCTCGGCAGCGGCTCGGTGGTGCTGGTCACCGTGTTCCTCAGCCTGGGGCTGTTCCTGATGGGCCTGATCTTCGGGCCGATGGGCGCCTTCCTGCCGGAGCTGTTCCCGACCCGGGTGCGCTACACCGGCGCGTCGCTGACCTACAATTTGGCCGGCATCCTCGGCGCCTCGCTGGCGCCCTACATCGCCCAGACCCTGGCCGACAAGTACGGGCTCGCCTGGGTCGGCGGCTACGTCACCGTTGCCGCCGTGATCAGCGTCATCGCGGTGTGGCTGATCAGTGAGACCCACCGGGAAGACCTGAACCGGGTGTCCGACGACCTCTGATCCCCAAGGCCTGACGGGCCAGCCGGCCCGTCAGGCCCGGCATCAGTGGCTGTGCCCGTACAGCGCCTTCGGGTCGTGCAGCACCGGCAGGTCGGTTTCCCATTGGCCGTCCCGCGCCACCCGGTAGAAGCAGCTGCGCCGGCCGGTGTGGCAGGCGACGCCGGTCTGGTCGACGCGGACCAGGATGGCATCGCCGTCGCAATCCAGCCGCAGCTCGACCAGGCGCTGGGTCTGGCCCGAGGTGTCGCCCTTGCGCCACAGCGCCTGGCGCGAGCGCGACCAGTAGCAGACCCGGCCGGTCGCCAGCGTTTCCGCCAGCGCGTCCCGGTTCATCCAGGCCATCATCAGGATCTCGCCGCTGTCATGCTGCTGTGCGATCGCCGGCACCAGCCCGTCGGCATCGAAGCTGACTTCGTCGAGGAACGACTCCGCGGTCATGCCCCGGCCCGCAGCCGGTCGAAGCCGGCCTCCAGGTCGGCGATCAGATCGGCCGTGTCCTCCAGCCCGACATGCAGGCGGATGCCCGGGCCCTCGGCCTGCCATTCGGTCGCGGTGCGGATCTTCTCCGGCTGGATCGGGGTGATCAGGCTTTCATAGCCGCCCCAGCTGGCGCCCATCTGGAACAGCTCCATGCCGTCCAGCAGCGCATCGACCTGCGCCTTCGCCGCCGGCTTGAGCACGAAGGAGAACAGGCCGGAGGCGCCGGTGAAATCGCGCTTCCACAGCGTGTGGTTCGGGTCCTGCGGCAGGGCCGGGTGCAGCACCCGCGACACTTCGGGCCTTGCCTGCAGCCAGCGGGCGATCTCCAGCCCGTTCTCCTGGTGCTGGCGCAGCCGCACCCCCATGGTGCGCAGGCCGCGCTGGGCGAGGTAGAGATCATCCGGCCCGGCGCAGTGGCCGGCCTGCACCGCGAAATTCTTCAGCTGCGACCACACCGATTTCTCGCGGGCGCCGACGATGCCCATCATCGCATCGGAATGGCCGACCATGTACTTGGTCGCGGCGTGGACGGTGACGTCGACGCCATGGCCGAAGGCGTCGAAATACAGCGGCGTGGCCCAGGTGTTGTCGAGGATCGACACGATGCGGTGCGCCCGGGCCGCGGCGGTGATCGCCGGCACGTCCTGCACCTCGAAGGTCAGCGACCCCGGCGATTCCATGTAGACCAGCCGGGTGTTGTCGCGGAACAGCGCCTCGATCCCGGCGCCGATCAGCGGGTCGTAATACTCGACCTCGACGCCGAAGCGGCTCAGCACCGCGTCGCCATAGCGCCGGCCGGGGCCGTAGACGCTGTCGGTGACCAGCACATGGTCGCCCGCCTTGACGAAGGCGGTCATCGCCACATTGACCGCGGCCAGGCCGGAGGACACGGCGATGCTGCCATAGCCGCCCTCGAGTGCCGTGACCACATCCTCGAACGCCTCGCTGGTCGGCGTGCCGATCCGGCCATAGCTGTACTGGCCGTGCTCGAAGCCGGTGTGCGCCGCGTCCATCGCCGCCACCGTCGGCCACAGCACGGTGGAGGTGTGGTAGACCGGCGGATTGACCATGCCGTGATTGGCCATCGGGTCACGGCCGGCATGGGCGAGGATGGTGGCGGTGCGGCGGGATTTGGACATGGCGGTCGATGTCAGTCGGTCGTGGAGTGTCAGTCGCCTGGACTGACGGGCCGCCCATCTTTCGGCCAGCCGCCCGGCCCGGTCAAATCCGATCCGCGCAACCCGCGTGCGACATGCGGGCCGACGGTGCCACCCCACGCCGTCATCGCGAGCCCGCAGGGGTCCTTTAAGCTTAACGGGGGCGATCCAGGCTGGCGCCGCCTCTGGCTGCACGACTGGATCGCGTCCCCCGGCTCAAGGCCCTACGGGGTTCACACATTTCGGATTTCGTTAGCGAGGGCGT
>NZ_JBYRFX010001111.1:0-8182 GCF_057815775.1 Inquilinus sp. | reverse complement strand
GGCAAATCCCACCAGCTGGCGCTGGCACCGAGCTATAGCGACGGCAAGCGCGACCTGCTGGTCGATGGCGACCGGCTGATGCGCTGGACCGGCAAGGGCTGGGCGCCGGATTACTACAAGCCCGAGAAGGTGCGGTAAGGGGCGGAATACCCCGTCCCCACCCCCTTCTTTGTCATGCCACGGCTTGACCGTGGCATCCAGGGGCGGCCAGAGCGGCTCTCTGTGGCCCCTGGATTGCCCGGTCAAGCCGGGCAATGACAACGGGTGGAGACCTTACCTCTGAGGGCTTCCGCTTAGCCGCCAGGCCATCTGCTCCAGCCGGTCGGCGCCCCAGAAGCCTTCGCCGTCGACGCGGAAGAAGGGCACGCCGAACACGCCCTGCGCCGCCGCGGCCTCGGTCTCGGCCCGCAGCCGGTCCTTGACCTCCTGCCGCTGGATCGCGGCGGCGGTCTCGGCCTCCGGCAGGCCGAGGCCGGCGGCGATGCGGATTACCGCCTCCGGCGCCGCGATGTCCTCGCCACGGCCCCAATGTGCGTCGAACAGGGCGCGGGCCAGGCCGTGCGCCCGGGCCGGGTCGGCATCGGCCAGCCACCATACGGCGCGCGCCGGCGCCAGCGCCGCGATCGGCCATTGCGCCGGCGCGGTGAAGGGCACGCCGAGATAGGCGGCGAAGCGCGGCGCATCCAGCTCCAGATACGGGCCGCGCACCGGCAGCTCGCGGATCGGCCGGGTGCCGATCTGCTTCATGATCGGGCCCAGCAGCACCGGCTTCCATGCCACCGCGCGGCCGTATCGGGCGGCCAGCGCATCGATCTGGGTGGCGGCGAGATAGGCGTAGGGGCTGGCGAAATCGAAATAGAACTCGATCGGCGACGGCATCCGGCTCTCCTCCCCTGACTGGTGCCGGACTCTCTAAGCCAGATCAGGCGGAAGGCGAAGGCCGATCAGTCGGGGTAAGGCGGCGGCGGCGCGTCCCCTTCGCTGCCATCATAGGGCGGCGGGGTCGTGGGCATCGCGGCCAGCGCCTCGAGCCGTTCCAGGAACGGGGCCATGTCCCGGGGCCCGGACTTTGTCTTGGCGACCGCCTCCTCCAGCGAGAGGTCGCCCATGTACCAATCCATGCCGCCACAGGCCGCGCCCAGGGCCTCGCGCAGGCTGGACAGCACGTCGGCCCATCGGTCCGGCGCCACCTGCCCCGTCATCGCCTGCAGCAGCGCTTCGAGAGCGGACGCCTGGTCGGCGGTCGGCTCCTCGTAGTCCTCATTCTGCGGCGGAAACGTCGACAACTGTCCAGCCAGGGTCACGAGCAACGCCGGCTGCCCCCCGTCAGCCCGCGTCGCGGCGACGTCCAGGACAGCCTGCAGGGCCGGCAGGCATTTCTCCGTGTGCAGCCAGCCGACGGCCTTGGCCAAGGCCAGGCGATCGTCAGTCCCCTCGCCGTCCGGCTTGGCGGAATTGGCCCGCAGCAGGCGATGGAACTGCTCGGCCTGCGCTTCCGTCCGCCCCATGCCCTGGAGGCCCTGCGGGGTAGTGGGCATGGCCGCCAGCGCCTCGAGCCGGGCCAGGAACGGGGCCATATCGGTGGGCTTGCCCTGCGACAGGGCGACCGCCGCCTCCGGCGTGAGGTCGCCCATGTACCAATCCATGCCGCCACAGGCCGCGCCCAGGGCTTCGCGCAGGCTGGACAGCACGTCGGCCCACTGGTCCGGCGCCACATGGTCCGCCGTCGCCTGCAGAAGCGCTTCAAGGGCGGCGCCTTGGTCGGCGGTCGGCTCCTCGTAGTCCTCACCCTGCGGCGGAAAGGTGGACAGCTGTTCGGCCAGAGCCGTGACCAGCGCCGGCCGGCCAGCGGCATCCCGCGTGCCGATGCCGGCCAGCACAGCCTGCAGGGCGGCCAAGCATTTCGTCGTGTGCAGCCAGCCGACGGCCTTGGCCAGCACCAGAAGCTCCTGGTCTCCCTTTTCCCCGGACTCGACGGCATTCAGCAGCCGGTGGAAATCCTCCGCCTGCCCCTTCGGCGCCGTCTTCCGCATCCCTTCGAGATCCTTCGGCGTGCGCGCTGGCACCCGCATCGGCTCGATCGGCTTGGGCTGTTGGTCGATCACCGGCGACGCCGGCTTCCCATCATCCCCAGCGTCTTCTCCATCATCGGCAGCCGGCCACCCGGACGGCCAGGTGCAACCGGCGGCGTCCGCCAGCCAGTCCATCAACGATCGGAAGGCCGTCCGGCCCGGGGATGGGGTGTCGGTCATGGGATGCCCTGGGGTGGCCGGTCGGCGGAGCCGGATGCAAACGGCAGCTGGTCCGCTCGCGCCCGGACGATTGTCCTATCCTGCCGTGCCGTCCCCGACCCGCCCCATGCCAACGCGTCATGCAGCCAACCCCGCCGCGCATGTCCCAAAAGGTGGCATTTCCGACATTTCGGTCAGCGGCGGCGGCGGATATGTCTTAGGCCTCCAGCGGTCCGAGCCTGGACCCGGGGATGAGGAGTCTAAGCATGAGCCGCAGACTGACGGGCACGCGACGTGCCGCCCACTCCAGACGAACGCAGGCCGGGGGAGCCCTGGCCGCGCTGGCCCTGTCCCTGGCCCTGCTGGCCCCAACCGCGGCTTCGGCCCAGGGCGGCGGCAAGGTGCTGGTGATCCTGTCCAGCGCCCACACGCTGGAGCTGCGCGACGGCAAGCAGTACCGCACCGGGTATTATCTCGACGAACTCGCGATCCCGCTGCGCAAGATCGTCGATGCCGGATACGAGCCGGTGTTCGCCGACCCGAAGGGCAACCAGCCGGGCTTCGACCCGGTGTCGAACGACAAGATGTTCTTCGGCAATGACGAGGCCAAGCGGGCCGAGGCCGTCCGCTTCGTCGGCAGCATCCCGGCGCTGCAGCACCCCAGGACGCTGGCGTCGATCCAGGCCGAAGGCACCAAGGGCTATGTCGGCATCTTCATCCCCGGCGGCCATGCGCCGATGCAGGACCTGTCGCATGACGCGACCCTCGGCAAGATCCTGGTGACCTTCCATGACAGCGGCCGGCCGACCGGCATCATCTGCCATGGGCCGACCGCGCTGCTGTCCACCCTGGCCGACCCCGGCGCCTTTCGGACGGCGATGATCGCGGGAGACTTCACCACCGCCAACAAGCTCGCCGCCGGCTGGCCTTATGCCGGCTACCGCCTGACGGTGTTCTCGTCGGGGGAAGAGCACGCCATCGAAGGCGCGTCGGGGCAGCTCGGCGGTTCGGTGCAGTTCTACGCCGCCGACGCCCTGGCCGAGGCGGGAGCGCATATCGACCGGCTGGCCGCCTGGCACGTCAATGTCGTCGAGGACCGCGAGCTGGTCAGCGGCCAGCAGCCCTTCTCGTCCGACGCCTTCGGCGATGCCTTCGTGGCGAAGCTGAACGCCGCCGTCACCCAGTAAGACCCGGCGCCGCCATGGGCCCCGACCGGCCCATGGCGGTGTCGAGCGCACCGACGAGATAGTCGATCAGCTGGTTTGCCGCACGGTCGAGGCGGCCGGGGCCGGCGATGAGGGCAAGTTCGGATGCCGGCGGGTCCGGGAAGCCGTCCTGCGGGCCCAGCATCCGGTGATCCGCCAGCACCGCATCCGCCGCCAGGATGCTGATTCCGAGGCCGGAGGCGACCGCGGCCTGCACCCCGACGAGGCCCTGGCTGGAATAGGCCACCCACCAGCGCCGCCCGAGCGCCTGCAGCGCGTCCAGGGTGCGCTGGCGGTAGATGCAGCCCGGCGGGAACAGCGCCAGCGGCAGCGGGTCGGCCGCGACATCGGCCTGCGGGCCGGCGACCCAGACCAGACGTTCGGGCCAGCGCGCCAGGCAGCGGCCTTCGCCGGCATCGCGCTTGACCAGGGAGAGGTCGAGTTCGCCCGCCTGCAGCATCTGCCGCAGCCCGGTGCTCCAGGCGCTGGTCGTGTCCAGCCGGATGTGCGGGCTGTGCCGGGCGAAGCCGGACAAGAGGTCGGTCAGCTTGCGGCCGGCGAAATCCTCGGGCACGCCGAGCCGGACGACGGACGCCACCACCGGGTTCAGCAGCGCCTCCCGCGCCTGGGCCGAAATCTCCAGCAGCCGGCGGGCATAGCCCAGCAGCACCTCGCCCTCCGCGGTCAGCACGGCGGCGCCGGTGCGGTCGCGCTCCAGCAGCCGGCGGCCGACATCCTGCTCCAGCCGACGGATCTGCTGGCTGACGGTCGACTGGCTGCGATGCACCCGTTCCGCCGCGCGGGTGAAGCCGCCGGTGTCGACCACGGCGACGAAACTGCGAAGAAGGTCAAGATCGTGCATCCCCTATATTTACATTTCCGATAACGATCCGTCGATAATCTCGTTTCCCAATAAGAACCGGGTCCGCCATGGTGGAGCATCTGTCCGTGGAGACCGCCATGCTGACCGGAACGCCCCGCCCGACCTGGATCACCTTCGATTGCTACGGCACGCTCATCCAGTGGGATGAAGGCCTGCAGGCCGCCGTGCGCACCATCCTGGCGAGCAAGCCGGACGCGATCGACGCCGCCCGGCTGATCGAGATCTACGACCGGCACGAACACGCGATGGAGCAGGCGGAGCCGCATCGCCGCTTCCGCGACATCGCCGGGTCGGCGCTGCGGCAGGCGATGCAGGCGCTGGGCGCCCCGCCGGAGGAGCGCGACATCGCGGTACTGACCGACGCAATCGGCCGGATGCCACCCTTCCCCGAGGTTGTCGCCACCCTGGCCACGCTGAAGGCCGCCGGCTTCCGGCTGTGCATCGTCTCGAACACCGATGACGACATCATCGCCGGCAATGTCGCCCAGCTCGGCGGCCATATCGACCGGGTGATCACGGCGCAGCAGGCCGGCGCCTACAAGCCGTCGCACCGCATTTTCCAGCATGCGCACCGGGCGCTGGGCATCGGCCCGGACGAGGTGGTGCATGTCTGCGCCAGCCCGCATCTCGACCTGGTCGCGACCCAGGCGCTGGGGCTGCGCGATGTCTGGATCGACCGCGGCACCGGCCGCCGCCCGGCCGGCGGCTACCAGCCCGATGCGGTGCTGCCGACGCTGGACGGCGTGCCCGGCCTGTTCCGCGACGCCGGCTGGCTCTGACCCGCGATCAAGAGGAGGATCCGACCATGGCGCATGAGCTGCAGGCGACCGACGCCCCCCTGCTGTCCAATCTGGGCGAGATCGACAGCGACGCCCTGCGCCAGGCCCGGATCGACCTGGCGGCGTGCTTCCGCATGGCGGCGCGACTGGGGCTGGAAGAGGGCATCTGCAACCACTTCTCCGCCCTGGTGCCGGGGCGGGACGATCTGTTCCTGGTCAACCCTTACGGCCTGGCCTTCGGCGAGATCACGGCGTCGGACCTGCTGGTCTGCGATTTCGCCGGCCATGTCGTCGACGGCGAGGGCCGGCCCGAAGCCACCGCCTTCTACATCCACGCCCGGCTGCACAAGCAACTGCCCCGTGCCCGGGCGGCGTTCCACACCCACATGCCCAACGCCACGGCACTGAGCATGGTCGAGGGCCAGCCGCTGGCCTGGGCCGGGCAGACCGCGCTGAAATTCTACGGCCGCACCGCCGTGAACGATGCCTATAACGGCCTGGCGCTGGACACGGCCGAGGGCGACCGGATCGCGGCGACGCTCGGCGATGCCGACATCGTGTTCCTGCGCAACCACGGGGTGATGGTGATCGGCCCGACCATCGCCGAGGCCTGGGACGACCTATACTACCTCGAACGCGCCGCCGAGGTGCAGCTGAAGGCCTTGAGCACCGGCCGGCCGCTGCACGCCGTGCCGCCCGACATCGCCCGCCGCACCGCCGCGCAGATGCGGGCCGGCGACGCCGAGAGCGCCCGCCTGCACCTGGAGAGCGTCAAGCGCGTCCTGGCGCGGCAAGAGCCGGACTTCGCCGCATAGCGTCCCGTCAGGCCGTGGCGCGCATCAGCGACTGGTGCGCGCCGACGCCGGCCATCACGCCCGAGGCCGAGGCCAGGGTGGCGTTGTGCATCGGGTTCGCGGCATCGCCAGCGGCATAGACGCCCAGCACAGTCGTCTGCTTCCAGTCTTCGACGCGGAGATAGGGGCCCATCGGCCCGTCATCGAAGGCGCAGCCGAGCTGCTCCGCCAGTGGGCTGGCCATGCGCGTCCGGCTGGCCGTGAACATCGCCGCGACCGGCACGATGCGGCCGTCGGCCAGCCGCACGGCCTCGAGCGCGGGAGCCGGGCCAAGCAGTTCGACCACTGGGGTCCGCTCGACCTGAACGCCGCGGGTGGCCAGGTGCGCCGCCTGCTCGGCATCGGGCTCGAAGGTGCCTTGGGTGAAATAGGTGGTCGGCCCCCAATCGGGCAGCAGCGCGGCCTGGTGCGCCGACATCGGGTGGTTGGCCAGGACACCCAGGGCCCGGTCGCCGACCTCGTAGCCATGGCAATAGGGGCAATGCAGCACCGTGGCACCCCAGCGCTCCTGCAGCCCCGGGATCGGCGGCAGCTCGTCCACCAGCCCGGTCGCGAGAACGAGCCGGGTGGCGCGCTCCTCGCGGCCGTTGGCCAGGGCAATGCTGAAGCCGTTTTCGGTCCGGCGGGCGGTCAGCGCCTCGCCCTGGATGAAGGCGACCGTCGGATAGGCGTTTAACTGCCGGACCGCCTCCTGCAGGATGGCCAGAGGCGGCTTGCCGTCCTGCCCGAAGAAGCCATGCGCGGCGGCGGCGAAGCGGTTGCGCGGGCGGCCGGCATCGACCACCAGCACCCGGCGGCGGGCCCGGGCGAGCTGCATCGCCGCAGACAGGCCGGCATAGCTGCCGCCGATCACGATGGTGTCATGGGTCATGGGGTCTCTACTGAAAAGCGTTCGGTCCGCATCATGTAACTTTGATAGTTACGTAATTCAAGATGCGAAGACGACGGAAGCCGCTGCCGGCTGCGTATAAGATGCAGCGATGAGCACGACACCGACCCCGACGCCCCCTCCCCCGTCCAGGCACACGGCGCAGAACGATTTCGCGACGCTGCGCCGGGTCATGCCCTATCTGTGGCAGGGCGAAAGCTGGGGCGTGCGGCTGCGCATCCTGGCCTGCGTCGCGCTGGTGTTCCTATCGTCCTTCACCGTGGCGCTGGTGCCGCTACTGTTCTCGCTGGCGATCGACGCCTATGCCGGCAAGGCGAACGCCTGGGCGGTCGGGGCAATGGGCATCATCGCCGCCTATGCCGTCGCCTCCTGGGTCGGGCGCATCATGGCCGAGCTGCAATACACCGCTTACGGCCCGATCGAGCACCGGCTGGTGCGGCGGCTGAGCCGGACCTTCTTCACCCATCTGCACGGGCTGTCGCTGCGCTTCCACCTGGGCCGGCGCACCGGTGCGGTCAGCGAGGATCTGGGCCGCGGCCTGTCCGGCATCCGCGAGCTGATCTACGACGTCGCCTTCCGCATCCTGCCGCTGCTGATCGAGGTGGCGGCGACCTGCATCATCCTGCTGGCGCATCTGCCGCCGTTCTACGCCCTGATCACCGCCGCCACCCTGGCCGCCTTTGCCTGGGCGATGACGCTGGGCGCGGACAATCTGCGCACCACGATCCGCACGATGAACCGGGAGAGCAGCAGCGCCCATGCCGTCGCCATCGACAGCCTGATCAACTACGAGACGGTGAAGTATTTCGGCGCCGAGGGTGCGATCGGCCGCCGCTACGACGAGCGGCTGGAGGAGGTCGAGCGGCTGGCGGCGCGCGGCCTGGCGCTGCGCAGCCTGAACGGCATCGCCCAGATGACGGTGCTGAGCGTCGGGCTGGCCATCCTGCTGATCCTCGGCGGCAAGGCGGTGCAGGCCGGCACCATGTCGGTCGGCGACCTGGTGCTGCTGAACACCTACTTCGTCCGCCTGGCCCGGCCGCTGGAGCAGCTGAGCCGGCTGTACCGGGTGATCCGCAATTCCCTGGGTTCGGTCGAGCAGATGTTCGCGCTGCTCGACGAGGCGCCGGAGGTGACCGACGCGCCGGACGCCCGGCCGCTGGCGGCCGGACGGGGCGAGCTGGAGTTCGAGCATGTCTCCTTCGCCTATGACCCGCGCCGGCCGATCCTGCGGGATGTCGGCTTCACCATCCCCGCCGGGCGGACGCTGGCCATCGTCGGCGCCTCGGGCGCCGGCAAATCGACCATCGCCCGGCTGCTGTTCCGCTTCTACGACCCCAGCGC
>NZ_JBYRFX010001110.1:0-6116 GCF_057815775.1 Inquilinus sp. | reverse complement strand
AAGTCTTGCCGATGAACTTGCGCTTGGCCTCGGGATCGTCGATCCCGGCGAGGCCGCCGAGGAACAATGTCTCGGCGTCCACATGCACCAGCGGGATATTGTAGCTGTTGCGGAACAGGCTGACGACCTGCTCGGCCTCGCCGGCGCGCATCAGGCCGTGGTCGACGAACACGCAGGTCAATTGCTCGCCGATCGCCTCATGGATCAGGACCGCCGCCACCGCGCTGTCGACGCCGCCGGACAGGCCGCAGATCACGCGGCCGTCGCCGACCTGGGCGCGGATCTTGGCGATCTCCTGGTCGCGGAAGGCGGCCATGGTCCACAGGCCGGTGCAGCCGCAGACATGGTGGGTGAAGTTGCGCAGCAGCGCCGCGCCATGCGGCGTGTGCACCACCTCGGGGTGGAACTGCACGCCGTAGAACCGGCGGATGTCATCGGCGATGGCGGCGTAGGGCGCGTTCTCGCTGGTGGCGACGATGCGGAAGCCGTCCGGCAGCCGGGTGACCCGGTCGCCATGGCTCATCCACACCTGCTCGCGCGCACCGAGCGACCAGGCGCCGTCGAACAGGGTGCAATTCTCGCGCACGTCCAGCCAGGCCCGACCGAATTCGCGGTGATGCCCCGCCTCGACCGCGCCGCCGAGCTGCTCGCACATGGTCTGCTGGCCGTAGCAGATGCCCAGCACCGGAATGCCCAGCTCAAACACCAGCTGCGGCGCGCGAGGCGAAGCGGCCTCGGTGACCGAGGCGGGGCTGCCCGACAGGATGATGCCGCGTGGGTCGAAGGCCCGGAGCCGGTCGTCGCCGGCCTGGTTGAACGGCCAGATCTCGCAATAGACGCCGGATTCACGCACCCGGCGGGCGATCAGCTGGGTGACCTGGCTGCCGAAATCGAGAATGAGAACGCGGTCCGGCGACGGCGTAGCGGTCGGGGCGGTCATGGCAACTCCGGGGTCGGGCGGTGGGATGGAGATTTATACGTCCATCGCCCGTACGACAAGCGATCGCCCCCGCGCCCGGCGCGAGTCGTCCATGCGTGGAGGTGGAGGCAAGGGCTCAGAGCATCACGGCGACACATAGCGCCAGGACCAACGTCGTCTGGCCGATCGCGATCCACAGCAGGCGCGAGCGGAACGGTTCCTTCCGCGTCTTGTGCCGCAGCAAGCGCTGCCCGGCGATGGCGCCGGGGGTGCCGCCGGCCAGCGCCAGCATCAGCAGCGTCCGCTCCGGGATCCGGCGCCGGCCGACGATGGCGCAGCGCTTGTCCCAGGCGAACAGGAGGAAGGCGGCGAGACTGAGCGCCAGCAGATACAGCGCGAGCGCCGCCCATAGCACCGGCATGGCTTTCAGCGCCGCGGCGTCGGTGCGATCCGGGCGTCGAACCGGAAGGCGCTTTCCGGCAGCACGGCACCGCTGAACCGCTCCAGCCGGTCGGCATAGGGCTCGCCGCCGAGATGGCGGTAGAAGCCGGTGGCGCGGAAATTGGCGGTCAGGGCCCACAGCATGAAGGGCAGCCCGCCACGCTCGGCAAACCAGTCGGCCGACGCCGCCATCAGGTCGCGGCCATGCCCCCGCCCCTTGGCGCGGTCGAGCAGATAGAGCGCGAAGATCTCGCCCCAGCCCGGCCCCGGCGCGCCGCGGGCCCGGCCACAATAGGCGAAGCCGACCGGTATGGCGCCGCCTGATGGAGTCGGGTCGAGGGCGAGGAAGGTGGCGGTGCCGTCCTCATAGGCCAACTGCCGCTCATGGCCGCGCTCGCGGTCGGTCACGGTCAGCCGGTTCAGGTAGTCGTCCGGCACCAGGCCGCGATAGGTTTCCTGCCAGGACTGGACATGGATCCGGGCGATCGCCGGCGCATCGGCCAGGATCGCACGCCGGATCATGCCCTCAGCCCTCCCGCTCGGCGTCGCCAGGCTCGTCGGTGCCAGGCTCGTCAGCAACAGACGCGACCTCGTCAGCCTCGTCGTCGGCGTCGGGCTCCTCGTCGTCAGGCTCCTCAGCCGCAACGGCGTCGGTCCCATTGGACGGGGTCCCCCGCTCCATCACCGCGACGAAGAAGCCGTCGGTGTCGTTGACCGCGGGCGACAGCCGCAGCATGCCGGTGGTCGGCGACGGCCCGGTGCCCACCACCTCGTCCCAGATCGCCTCGATCGGCAGCAGGTGATAGTCGGGATGGCTGGCCAGGAAGCCCTCGACCTGCGCCTCGTTCTCCTCGCGCAGCAGCGAGCAGGTGGCGTAGATCACCCGGCCGCCATCGGGCTTGGCCAAGCGGGCGGCGCTGTCCAGGATCTCGCGCTGCACGCCGAGCAGGCGCTGCAGGTCCATCGGCCGCCAGCGCGCATCCGGGTTGCGGCGCCAGGCGCCGGTGCCGCTGCAGGGCACATCGATCAGCACGCGGTCGAACTTGCCCCGCTGCTTCTTGACCCAGCGGTCGCGCTCGTTCTCCAGCAGCCGCGGCTCGACATTGTCGATGCCGGCGCGGCGCAGCCGCTCCTTGCCGCGGTCCAGCCGGCCCTTGGAGACGTCGCAGGCGACGACCCGGCCCTTGCCGCGCATCCGCGCGGCCAAAGCCAGCGCCTTGCCGCCGGCGCCGGAGCAGAAATCGACCACCTGCTGGCCCGGCCGGGCGTCGACCAGCAGCGCGATCAGCTGCGAGCCTTCGTCCTGCACCTCGATCAGCCCGGACTGGAAGGCCGGGTGGCGGCCGAGCTGGGGCCGCCCCTTGACCCGGATGCCGACCGGCGACAGCACCGTCGGCTCAACCGTCAGCTTGCCGGCCAGCAGGGTGCGCACCACCTCGTCCCGGTTCGCCCGCAGCTCATTGACCCGTAGGTCGAGCGGCGCCTGCTCCAGCAGGGCCGCGACCTCGGCCTCGAAGCGCTCGCCGAAATTCGTCTGCAGCGACTCCGCGGCCCAGTCCGGAATCTCGGACCGCACCGGCTTCGGCATGTCGGGATGGTCGAGCGGCTGGCCGGCGGTGGCCTTGACCAGCTTGTCCTCGGGGCCGTCGAGCGGGATCGGCGCGTAGGTCTCGCCGGAGAACAGGCGGCCCATGTCCTTGACCGCGATGTCCTCGGCCAGGGTCAGCTGGGCGATGACGCGGTTGCGGGGCGTGTCCTCGGCCTCGACCTTGGCCAGCCACCAGCCCAGCCGGGCGTGATGGCGCAGCACGGCGTAGACCCGGGCGGAGACATCGGCGCGGTCTTTCGAGCCGATGAAGCGACGGGTGCGGAAATAGGCCGACACGAGAGCGTCGGCCGGGCGGTTTTCGATGGCGAGACGCTCGAGGATATCGATCGTGGCCTGGATGCGGGCGGAGGGGGTCATGGACTCGAGCGTAACAGGAAAACGCGCCTTCTACCGCGCTTCCGCTGCCACGGCCAGACTTCCCGGCCGCTGCGACCCTGCAGACCGGTGTCCCGCCCCCGGATTCGGGACGGGATTCACCCCCGGCCGAAGGCCGCCGATCGTGTCGCGGCGGACTTCGGCCGAGGGTGGGCGCTCAGGCGCTGCGCCGGTCGGGCCACACGAAACGCGAGCGATAGCGCGGGGTCCGGCGGGCGCGATGCTCCGCCAGATCATCGACCGGGGCCGCCGGAGCCGGCGTCTCGGCCGGGCGCTCCGACCAATGCGCGGCCAGCTTACCGGTCTCCGGGTCGCGGCCCCAGCGCTGCACGATTTTTTCGGCATCGCGCACCGGGGCGTGGCGCAGGTCACGGTTCAGGAACCCCGACACGGCGGCCAGGGCCTCGGCACGCGGGGACACGATGGCGGCCGGCGCCAGGCGCAGGCCGCGGTCGAAGAAGGTGAGAAAAGCGAGCTTCATCATTCGCTCCGTTCTGCATATCGGCA
The DNA here is from genome assembly GCF_057815775.1 of Inquilinus sp. NCBI lineage: Bacteria > Pseudomonadati > Pseudomonadota > Alphaproteobacteria > Rhodospirillales > Rhodospirillaceae > Inquilinus > Inquilinus sp. The sequence continues at coordinate 2,265 of NZ_JBYRFX010001110.1, read as the reverse complement.
GAGGCGGAGCGAACGGCGTCCCGACCCTAGGTCCGGCTCACGCCATCCACCCGGCCCAGGCCGAGTGCGATTCTGTGATGTTCCGGTGACGTCACCGCGGCCGGATCGGCCTTGGCGACGCCACGACTAGGGTGGTCGTCCATCTGTCTCTCGTTGTGCGATCGGCGCCGACGGGCTGGGCTCGTCCGGCGTCACAGGCCATGTATGCCCGGCCCCCCGGGGAGTCAAGGTCAAAGCGGCAGCCTCTGGAATGCCTGGCGATCGGGGCTGGGATGGGCCGCAAAATCGGCCCGCCGGCGCGGTTGCCGGCTGGACAGCCGCGGCCGGAGTCGGTAGGGAATTGGCCGACGCCGGATTAGCTCAGTTGGTAGAGCAGCGGTTTTGTAAACCGAAGGTCGCGGGTTCGACCCCTGCATCCGGCACCAATTAACTCGCTGATTTTGCTGCGCTTTGTGACCAAATCTCGAAACGAGTCAGCCGACTGACAGGGTTCGGGGTCACGGAACAGCATGCCTGCATTCGGAGTCATGCCTGTCGAGTCGTGCGTGCTGGCGCACCCGACTGCACCACGCGTGCACGCACCGGCCCGTTTACGGACACATCACCGCTGATACGGCCTCATGCAGTGCGATCCTGCACGACACCGCACGGTACACTCCCCTCGCCTCCCCTTTCGCGATGGGACCCGTTCATCGGACTGCGCGGAGGGCCGCATCGGGCACCCGTACCCCCGAAATCGACGGGCGCGTGTGTGAGTTGCGCCTGTATCTCACGTAAAATTTCCGCCCCACTCCCGCACCAGCATAACTGCGGCCGCGCCAGTCCGATCAAACTTGCGTAAGGATCGCATATGCTCGAATTTGCAACCTGTTTCGTATTTCCGGTACGGCGGCCTTACGGTTGGGGGAATAAATTGCCGATATTCGATGTGTATTCCAAAAGAGCGAAGCGTACGTCAGGCAATTCCGATGACGTTTATCAATACGACTCGATGTCGGCACAACTTCGCGTGCAGATTCAAATGGTATTCAAAGATGCCCTGGGCCCAAAATCGGATTTTGACGCTGGGGAGCCAAGTGCGCCTTGGACCACAGTGCGTGACATCGTGTGTCGCGAACATGGAATACACACACTCAACGAAAAAAAAACATCCAGCGGAAGATATTCTGAATTGCTTAGAAAAAGAAACTGATATGATGTTGGTGCTCGATGTACTCGAAACCGGCCTTCTGTACATTGAGAGAGTATTTTCATCATTAGATAGATCAGATCGCGAACGAAAGGGAATAAAACAGGCTGCGCGTGATGCCATTGATGAAGTTAACACAAGAATGCGAGAAGCAGCATTTGGATTTCAATACGAATCCAGTAAATTAATTCGCATAGACAGTCAAATTGTTCACGCAAATATAGTAAAATTAGGATTATCGCTTCTCACTGATTCCAGGTTTGCAGGGCCTGAGAAAGAATACCTAGATGCACACACTCATTACCGACACTCTGAATTCAAGGATGCGATTGTCGATGCGAATAATGCATTCGAAAGTACCCTGAAGACGATTTGTGAACTACGAAGCTGGTCAATCAAACCAGGTTCGAGAGCATCCGATCTTCTCAAGGTTGTTCGACAGAACGGCCTTATGCCTGACTATCTCGACAACTCCTTCGATCAACTTTACAGTACGCTCGCAAACGGCCTTCCGAAAGTGCGCAACAATGAAGGCGGGCACGGCGACGGATCGACACCGAGAGAGGTGCCGAGACACGTCGCAGCATACGCGCTTCATCTTGCGGCAACGAACATCGTCTTCATGGTTGAAGCATTTCACGCCCTGCCACCGTTGCCTAAGTCTTCATGACTCACGCCTGCGCGAGCTTTGCATCGCTGCCGTACAGTCGCAATGTTAGCCGGTTCCGTGAGTAAACGGCTTCAGCGACGGCCGTATGCCAACCGCCGGGACCTGTCGACCTTCATGATGAAGCGCGTACGGCGATTTGTCAGAACGCCAGTTTTGTAAACCGAAGGTCGCGGGTTCGACCCCTGCATCCGGCACCAATTCATCATTCAGGACTGTTCGTGGGCATCCGGAAAGGCGCAGAATCCTGCGCTTCTGGATCACGATCTCGTACATCCGCGTTCAGGCATATGTGCTGACAGCCAGCAGATTTGTTGGTATTTTTGGCGGCATACTAGCACTCAATGTCCGCGTGACCGCAAAGATACCAACAATGCCGCTTACCGATACCGCGATCCGAAATGCCAAA
>NZ_JBYRFX010001109.1:0-5149 GCF_057815775.1 Inquilinus sp. | reverse complement strand
CAACCGGTCAAATTCACTCCACGGAACCCGCTTCAGCAGATCGTGGAACACGCTATTGTGATGCCGCACGGTGTTGCTCCGTTCGTGTCCAGGTGACGCGCCAACGTCCTGAACTCGAGCTGAATCAACACCGTGCGCCCTCTCCACCTTTTCTCAACCGGACACCCGTGGGCTTGAACCGGCAATCCAGAAGCTGTCGACAGTCTCTGGATTGCCGGGTCAAGCCCGGCAATGACAGAAAAAATCAGTCGGGAGGCCTATGTCCCGCTAATTGATCCAGACCGCGAAGCTGACGAACTCGCCTTCGAAGGCATCGTTCATCCGGTCCCAGAACGAGCGGTCGCTGACCGGGCCGTCCTGCAGATAGGGCACGATGTCGGTGCCGGTCGCCAGCAGCACCAGGTCGAAGGGCTGCGGCGACTCCAGCAGGCGACGCAGGTTGAAGCCCTGGGTGAAGCGCCAATGCGGCAGCAGCTTGTCGCCGTTCAGCACCGCCTCGGATTCGGTCAGCAGCGCCAGCCAGCTGTCGATGCGCTCATCGGTGATGGTCATGCCCGGGATCAGGCTGGTCTGCTTCGCATTCGGCAGCCATTCCCGGTCGTTGTCGGTCTCGGCCCGGATCGAGGCCCACATCTGCCGGCTGAGCCCGATCGCGGCCAGCAGATGCTCGCGCACCCGCGGCAGCCGTTCCGGCTCCACCACCGGCCAGTTCAGCAGGTGGACCCAGGCGATGGCATCGGCGATGCGGCCATCCTCGGCCCCGGTGAACATGCCCTCGGTCGGCAGCGACAGCGCCGCCGCCAGCGGCGAATCCGGCCGCGCGAACAGCAGATGCGCGGCGGCGTCGAAGCTGCGGTGCCAGTCGCGCGCCAGCAGGAATTCGGCCCCGGCCCGCAGCACATGGGTGTAGGCGCGCAGCCACAGCACGTCGCCGGTGTCGAAGGCGATGGTCAGCTTGCCGGCATTCGCCCGGTCGCCATGCCCGTCCATCAGCACGGCGTTGGTGACGTCGTATAGCGTGACCGAGCCCTGCTGCCCGGCGCCGGTGAGATCGAGCCGCACCCGGCCCATCGCCACCGGCAGCTTCACCGGGTGGTCGCCCAGCGGCTGCAGCGTGCGGTCGACGGAGTCGAGGTCGTCGACCAGCCCCTGCAGGATGGCACGGGCGTCCTCGTAATGGATGACCTCCGGATTCGGGTTCGGCGGCACCGGCATGGTCAGCAGCGGCACCGACACCATCGAATCCTCGGGCGGCCGGAAGCCGAAGCGGTACAGCGACTGGCTGAAATGTTCGACCGCGCCGGCCAGGCGGATCATGCCGAGCCCGGCGATCGCCTCGGCATCGTCAGGCGTCTTCGCCAGGACCCCGGTCAGGGCCTTCTCGCCTTCTTTGAGCGCGCCGGCATAGAGATATTTCTGGGTCAGCTCGACCGGCGTCGCCGCCGCAGCGGGAACGGCCGCGAGGCCGAGATGCAGGGCCAGCGCCGCGCCAACCAGCCGGACAGTCATTCTGCCGAAAAGTGAACCGGATTCACTTCCATATGCCGAGATCAAAACCAACCCCCTCCAGAATTCACAGATCGAAAACAATGATCGGCCGACTTCATGGCACAATTCGGGCCGTGAGGCACACGTGTCTACTGCGGCGAAGACATGGAGCGTCGCTCAGGGAGTGGCGGCAGTCTCCGGCGCCACCAGCGCGGTGCTGGCGATGCCGAGATCCTGCAACTGGCGGCCGATGCCCCAGCCGTCGCGGACATGGCCGCTGCCGGCCAGCACCGCCACCAGTGGCACCCCGGCCGCCCGTGCGGCGGCGATCCGCACCGCCATCGCCCGGTCCCACAGTAGCTGGACGTCGGTGAAGCGGGCGAAGCCGCGGTTGAGGGCGTCGCCATCCTTCGCCTGGCCATGGCCGGCGAAGGCGGCAGCGAGATAGCGGCTGTAGTCGGGCTGGGGCGCCGCCGGCCGGCCCAGCGCCAGATCCGGCCAGGCCTGCAGCGCCGGCCAGCCGCCCTTGCCGACGGCGCGGACCACCGCCCGGTCGACATTCAGCGCCAGCATCGGCACCCGGCGGGCCCGGGCGAAGTCGAAGACCGGACGGTACAGGGCGTAGTCGAAGCCCCAGGAGTTCTGCCAGTCGACCGCCTGCAGGAACTGCGCCTCGTCCAGCTTGCCGGCGGTCCAACCGTCCAGCGCGGCCTGGCGGCTGCGCGGCACCATCTCCAGCCCGATCGCCAGGCCGGGTTGGCGGGCATACAGCGCCTCGATCTGCACCAGTTGCCACTGATGGTCGGCCGCCCGGTCATGCGTCTCGCCCAGCAGAACGACGCCGACAGCAGGCTGCTGGGGCGGCACCGCAGCACAGCCGGCGAGGACCCAGCCCAGCAGGCAGGCCGCCACCAGTCCGAAGGCGCGAGATCGACACCGCATCATCATCTTATCGCTCCACCTGATAGCGATTCTCATGTGACAGAGACCACCCCGTATGGCAATCGGCGTTGCATCGGCCGTCCAGAACCGCGAGCAATGGCGCCGCAACGGAGCACGGAGTCGGGATTGGGGACGGGCGCTTGAGCGGCATCACCCAGGCAGTGGTCGGATTCATCGGCGAATATCCGCATTGGGCCGGGTTTGCGATCTTCCTGATCGCCCTGGTCGAATCGGTGGCGGTGGTCGGGCTGTTCATCCCGGGATCGCCGATCCTGATCGCCGTCGGCGCCGTGGTCGGGCTCGGCCATCTGCCGCTGTGGCCGATGTTGATCTGGGCCACCGCCGGGGCGATCATCGGCGACGGCGTGTCCTTTGAACTTGGTCGGCGCTACCGCACCACCATCCTGGGCGTCTGGCCGGTCAGCCGCTATCCCGCGGTGGTGGCGCGCGGCGAGGCCTTCTTCCGGCGCCACGGCGGCAAGAGCATCGCGCTGGGCCGCTTCCTGCCGATGCTGCGGCCGATGATCCCGATGGTGGCCGGCGCCCTGGGGCTGCGGCCCGGGCTGTTCTATGCCGTCAACATCGCCTCGGCCATCGTCTGGGCCCCGGCGCATATCCTGGGCGGCGCGCTGCTGGGCGCATCGCTGGGCGCCCTGGGCGCGGTCAGCGGCCGGCTGGTGGCGATGCTGGCGGTGCTGGCCGTGGCGCTGCTGGTGCTGATCCTCGCCACCCGCTGGCTGTGGCGCCGGCTGATGCCGCTGCTGGGCTGGGCGCAGCAGGCCCTGCATCGGTGGGCCATGGCCCGCGGCAGCCGCGCCGCCCGGCTGCTGGCCCGGCTGGCCGACCCGGCGGAACCCGACCTGCGGATCATGGCGGTGCTGGGCGCCGTGGTGCTGATTTTGGTCGCCGGCTTCGTCAACCTGCTGAGCCTGGTCGCCGCCCATGGCGAGCTGGCCCGGGCCGACGGTGCCATCAGCGCCTTCGTCCAGGGGCTGCGCACCCCGTGGAGCGACGCGGTGCTGACGTCGGTGACCATGCTGGGCGACGGCACCACCATCGGCGTCATGGCGATCGTCGCCATCGCCTGGCTGCTGTTGCGCCGGGCCTGGCACCGGGCCGGCGGCGTCGCCATCGCCATGGCCGTCACCGCCGGCTTCGTGCCGCTGGTGAAGAGCCGGCTGCAGATCGTGCGGCCGACAGATCTGTACAGCGGCGCCGACGCCTTCAGCTTCCCCAGCGGCCATGCCGCCTTTTCCGCGGTGCTGTACGGCATCCTGGGCTGGCTGGTGGCGCGCGGCCTGACCGGGCGCTGGCAGGCGCTGCCGTTGACCCTGGCCGCCGCGCTGATCGGGCTGATCTGCGCCTCGCGCATCTACCTGGCGGCGCATTGGCCGTCCGACGTCGCCGCCGGCCTGCTGTTCGGCACCGGCATGACCATCGCCTTCGCCATGGTGTTCCGTCGCGCCGCACCCGAGCGGATCCGGCCGCGCGCCTTCGCCGCCGTGCTGCTGCTGACGATGGCCGTCGCCGGCGGCGGCCATGTCATCGCGAACTACCAGGCCGCCGCCGCCATGTATGCCCGCCGCGACGCCACCGTGACCATCCCGGCGGCGGAATGGCGGGCGGAGGGCTGGCGCCGCTTGCCGCAGCGCCGCACCGATCTCGGCGGCGACGCCGAGCAGCCATTCCGGCTGCAATGGGCCGGCCCGCCGGAGGCGCTGGCCGCCGCCCTGGCCCCGTCCGGCTGGCGCCTGCCGCCCGACTGGAGCCTGGCGACCGCCGCCGGTTTCCTGACCAACACCGCCGATGCCGCCACCCTGCCGGTGCTGCCGATGCTGCAGGATGGCCGGATGCCGATGTTGACCCTGGTCCGGCCGGCGGCCGACGGCAGCGCCCGCGAGGTGCTGCGCCTGTGGCCCTCCGGCTTCGCGCTGGAGGGCGGCGGCCCGATCCTGCTGGGCGCGCCGGCAACCGAAGCCATCCACCATCCGCTCGGCCTGGTCAGCGCCATCGACGCCGAGGATGACGGGCCACTGCCCGACCTGCCCGAGCTGCAGGCCCTGCCCGCAGCCAGTACTCCGGCGTCCGGCCTGGTGCTGGCCGGCCTCTAACTCTGCTGCGGCACCGCGCCGCAGCATGGCACGCGGCGCCGCCAGACCTTCCTGCCCCTGGACGGATGCGGCCCGGCGCCCCATGATTACAAACGCGATCCGTTCGCAAGATCGGCCCCTTCACACCCAGGTGTAGTTATGTCGACCACGGCCCAGACGGACGAGCCGAAGACCCTGATCCTGACCGGCGCCAGCCGCGGCATCGGCCATGCCACGGTCAAGCGCTTCAGCGCCGCCGGCTGGCGGGTCATCACCGTCTCGCGCCAGGCCTTCTCCAAGGAATGCCCGTGGCATGCCGGCGAGGAGGACCACGTCCAGCTGGACCTGTCCGACGTCAACGACCTCGAGCGCGGCATGGATGAGCTGCGGGCCCGGCTGCCGTTGGGCAAGCTGGACGCCCTGGTCAACAACGCCGGGATCTCGCCCAAGCTGGCCGGCGGCAAGCGCATGGGCGTGATGGCGACCGACTATGCGACCTGGCTGCATGTGTTCAACGTCAACCTGTTCGCCACCGCCCTTCTGGCCCGCGGGCTGTTCGAGCCGCTGAAGGCGGCGAAGGGGTCGATCATCAACGTCACCTCGATCGCCGGCGGCCGCGTCCATCCTTT
>NZ_JBYRFX010001108.1:0-4856 GCF_057815775.1 Inquilinus sp. | reverse complement strand
AAACAAACGACGGCGGACGGGACGTCTTGCGAACGCCCCAGCCGCCGTTGCCGTGGAATATAGGCAGATCCGCGCCGAGCGCAAGTCGGCTGCAGCAACACATTGACAAGTCGAGGGAAAATTTAAGGCAACGAAACCCTCATGCTATGTGTTTGCCATAGGCAGGCTTCCCGAGACCGCTCTCCCCCTGGACGCATATCGTCAGGGCGGGCGGACTCGGCAAACCCGCAACCGGGTCCGCGGACGGCAACCGCGGCGGACCGCAGACGAGGCCGCGAAGCGGGCAGCTAAGGGGGATGGGTTGCAGGCAAGATGGGGCGGAATCGCCTGGCTCGGTCTCCTGGCTGCCCTGGCGCCGGTGGCGGCGGTCATGGCGCAGGACGACACTGCGTCCGGCACCGATGCGGCGGCACAGGCGACGCCCCTGCCGGACGAGCTGCCCTACACCGCCACGCTGGAGAAGGTGTCCGACGACAGCGCGACCGCGGCGCTGACCGGCGCCTCCAACCTGATCGCGCTGCAATCCAGCCCCCCCTCCGGCGCGGTCGGGCTGATCCGCCGGGCGCTGGCCGACCAGGACCGGCTGTATGGCGCGCTCGGCGCCCTATCCTATTACGGCGCCCAGGTGCACATCACCATCGAGGGCAAACCGGTGGACGATCCCGGGCTGATCGACCAGTTGACGGCGCGCCAGAGCAAGGACCCGGTCAAGGTCTCGATCAAGATCGACCTCGGCCCGAGCTACAAGTTCAAGACCGTCCGCCTGACCGACACCAAAGGGTCGGACCAGCTGCCGCTGGTGATCGACCGGACGCCGCTGGGCCTCGATCCCGGCAAGCCGGCGCTGTCCGGCACTATCCTGAGCGCCGAGGGCGCCATGGTGGCGCAGATGAACAACCAGGGTTATCCGCTGGCCAAGGTGCCGTCGCGCCAGGCGGTGGTCGACCATGCCGACCAGAGCATGGACCTGACCGAGGTGCTGGATTCCGGCCCCAAGGCCGGCTTCGGCCCGGTCGCCGTGGAGGGCGAGCAGACGGTCGATGAAAGCTTCATCCGCAGCCGCATCCCCTTCGTCACCGGCCAGCTGTATTCGCCGCCCCAGATCCAGGAGCTGCGCAAGGACCTGGCCGATCTCGGCGTGTTCAGCAATGTCCGCGTCACCACCGCGACGGCGGTGGACGCCCAGGGCAATGTCCCGGTGACGATCGCGGTGCAGGAGCGGCCGCTGCGCTTCTTCGGCTTCGGCGCGAAATACGAGACCAATTACGGCGCCGGCATCAACGCCTATTGGGGCCACCGCAACCTGTGGGGCGGGGCCGAGCAACTGCGGATCGACGGTGAGATCAGCGGCGTCGGCGGCGGCCAGGGCAGCGGCAGCGAGCCGAACTACAAGCTCGGCGTCACCCTGAAGGTGCCGGGTTTCCTCGACCGCAAGGTCGACCTCGATGCCCAGGCCCTGGCGACGCATGAGGCCCTGGACGCCTACACCAGCACGCGCGGCCTAGTGCAGGGCATCGCCACCTACCACTACACCAAGCAGATCGACCTGCTGGGGGGCCTGAGCTTCGAGAAGGGCCATGTCGAGAACGACGAGGGCGAGTGGGACTACACCTTCGTCGGCATCCCGCTCGGCGCGAAGATCGACACCACAGACAACCTGCTGAACCCGACCAAGGGCTACAAGGCCGAGCTGTCGCTGACGCCCTACCCGACCTTCCTCGGCTCCTCGGTCAACATGGTCGTGGCCAAGGCGCTGGCGTCGACCTATCTCGACCTGTCGGGCGACGGCGACATCATCGTCGCCGGGCGGCTGGGCGTCAGCAGCATCGCCGGCCCTAACATTGCCGACGTGCCGCCCGACAAGCGGCTGTATGCCGGCGGCGGCGGCAGCGTCCGCGGCTACAAATACCAGAGCATCGGCCCGCAGGATAAGGACCACGACCCGACCGGCGGCCTGAGTTCGATCATCGGCAGCCTGGAGCTGCGCTACAAGATCACCGACACCATCGGCATCGTGCCGTTCTTCGATGCCGGCGGCGTCTATGAGAAGAGCGTCCCGGATTTCGGCAGCGACCTGCAATACGCCGCCGGCCTGGGCGCCCGCTACTACACCGGCATAGGGCCGATCCGGGCCGATATCGCGGTGCCGCTGAACAAGCGCAAGGACGACGATTCCTTCGAATTCTACATCAGCATTGGCCAGGCCTTCTGATGCGCGCCCTGCGAATCCTCTTCATCGTCCTGGCCATCGTCATCGGCCTGCCGATCGCGCTGCTGCTGATCGGCTTCGGCCTGGCGCAGACCGGCCCGGGCAAGCGCTTCATCGCCGACCAGGCCGGCGGGCTGGCCAGCACGCCGGAGATGCAGGTCTCGATCGGCGCGATCGAAGGCCTGGTGCCCTTCGACATGACGATGCGCGACGTCGTAGTGTCCGACCCCGCCGGCCGGCTGGTCGGCGTCGATCATGCCAGGATGGCCTGGAGCCCGTCGGCACTGTTCGGCCGCGTGCTGCAGATCGATGCGGTCGAGGCCGGCACCATCAGCGTCGACCGGTTGCCGGCCAGCAACACGACCGAGCCGGAGCCGAGCTCCGGCGGGTTTTCCATCCCGCAGCTGCCGGTCGACATCCGGCTGGACCGGCTGCAGATCGACCAGATCGCGCTGGCCCCCGCCGTGGCCGGGCTGGCGGCGAAGCTGAGCGTGGCCGGCGACGCCCGGCTGGGCAGCCCGTCCCAGGGCCTGCGCGCCAACCTGGCGGTGCATCGCCTGGATGGGCCGGCCGGCGACATCACGGCGAAGCTGGCCTTCACCCCGTCGACCCAGCAGCTGGACGTCGCCATGGCGGTGCAGGAGCCGCAGGGCGGCGTCATCGCCACCATGGCGCAGTTGCCGGGCCAGCCGCCGGTCGACCTCAAGCTCGACGGCACCGGCACGCTGACGGACTTCGCCGCCACCCTGGCCGGCAAGGCCGGCGACCTCGGCGGCGTCGACGGCCATATCAGGATCGAACCCGCCCCCGGCGGACGGCGCCTGAGCATCGACCTGGACGCCAATGCCGCACGACTGGTGCCGGCGCCCCTGGCCGCGACCATCGCCCCTCTGCTGCGCGACCGCACCACGCTGAAGGTGGCGGTGGACATCGCCGATGCCGGGCCGATCACGATCCGGCAGATGGACGCCGTGGCCACCGCCGGCCGCGTGTCGGTGACCGGCACGGTCAATCCGGTCGGCAACCGGATCGACCTCGCCTACAAGGTCCAGGCCGGCACATCAGCGGATTTCGCTGCCCTGCTGCCGCCGGACACGGGCTGGGATTCGCTGTCGGTCGAGGGCACGGCCAAGGGCGCGCTGGATGCGCCCGAGGCCACCGCGTCGATCCATGGCGCCGGGCTGCGCCAAGGCCTGTACGGCGCCGGCACCCTGGCCTTCGACCTGACGGCGACACCGCAGGGCCCGCTGTCCGATAAGACTGCGCCGATCGCCCTGCGCGCCGCCGGCTCCGCCACCGACATCGCACTCGGTGACCCGCAGCTGCAGGAAGCGGCCGGCAAGACCCTGAACTGGCGCATCGGCGGCACCGCGACCCAGTCGGGAAAGGTGGCGATCGACGATTTCGAGGCGCGGCTGGACGGCACGGTCCTGACCGCCACCGGCCAGGGCGACGCCATGGCGCCGTCGGGCGCCGGCACGCTGCACCTGGCCGCGTCCGACCTCAGCCGGTTCTCCGGCCTGGTCGGGCAGCCGGTCTCCGGCAGCCTGGATATGACCGTCAAGCCGGCGCTGGAGGCCGACGGCGCCGCCAGCGTCGAATGGAACGGCACGATCGGCGAACCGAAGGCCGACGCGACCCCAACCGCCGCCGTGCTGGGCAAGCGGGCGACGCTGAGCGGCCGATCGAGCGTAGCACCGCGGGCAAGATCACCATCTCCGACGTCAAGATCGACGGCGACAAGGCCTCGCTCGCCGCCTCCGGGTCGCTGGACGGCGAGGCGATCGACGGCGCGATCAAGGCATCGCTCGGCTCGATCGCCGCGGTGTCGCCGGGGGTCGAGGGCGCGGTGTCGGTCGACGCCACCCTGTCCGGCAGCATCGGCGCGCTCGGCGTCCGCGGCCAGGTCGTGGCCAACGGCGTCAAGGGCGCCGGCCACACCATCGAGACGCTGACTGCCGATATCGACGCCACCGGCCTGCCCTCGGCCCCCGCCGGGACGCTGAAGCTGGCCGGCACGGTCGACGGCAAGCCGGCGACCGGCAATGCCACGCTCGGCCAACTGGCGGATGGCGGCTTCGACATCAAGGCCCTGGCGCTGGATGTCGCCGGCATCAAGGCCGATGGCAGCGCGACGATGGCGGCCAATGGCGGCCCGATCGGCGGCACCATCAAGCTCGCTGTGGCCGATCTCGGCGTCGTCGGCGCCTTCATCGGCCAGACCATGCGCGGCCAGCTCGACGCCACCTTGGCGCTGGATCCGGCCAGCGGCGCCAAGATCGACATGACCGCGAAGAACGTCGCCTACGGCACCACCGCCACGGTCGGCGAGGCGCGGCTGACCGGAATCGTCATCGACCCGATGGCGGCCGGCCGCCGCATCCAGGACGGCAAGCTGGTCATCACCGGCGCCAGCGCTGGCGGCACGCCGATCAGCCGGGCCGAACTCAACGTCGCCGGCACGATGCAGCAGCTGGCGCTGCAACTGCAGGCCGCGACCGGCTACGGCACCGCCGAGATGGCCGCCGATGTCGGACTGGGCGGGGCCGAGACGGTGGTCGACCTGAAGCGCCTGGTGGTCCGCCAGGCCGGGCAGTCGGTCACCCTGTCGAAGCCGGCCACCATCCGTGCCGGCGCCGATGGCGTC